>JAHJRE010000110.1 GCA_018831055.1 Bacteroidota bacterium | reverse complement strand
GCAGGGAGGGGGCCAGGGGGTGGGTACAAAAAACAATAGCAATATTTTAATGCGAAACTTCAGTTACTTTAAAATGTAAAATAACTCATAACTCATAACTTATAACCCTTATCATACTTCTCCCTCCCCAGCTTCGCCTTATAATACCTGAACAGCAGCACATAGGTGGCGAGTTCGTTGAGGTGCTGATGCGTGGCAAAGAGTCTGTTCAGTGAGAGGTGCAATATGCTGGCTATCAGTCGCGGCAGGGGTACCTCCAGCCGTTTACGGCTTTCATGTGTCAGTATATGTTTCACGGCATCCCGGTTGTTGCGGCTGCGTTCGTCGAAAATATTGATCCGTTCGTTTTTTTCGTTCGAATACATCACCCTTTCCAGTTGTTTCCGGTTTACCCGGAAGCGCAGACTGATACGATGGATGAAATCGCTGTATCCGGGCATTTCGTCCGAGAGCTTACTGAAAAGTTGATACAGGAAGTTTTTGCGTGTTTCGAAGGATAGCCCGAAGTCGTTAAGGTAGCGGTCGGTTGATTTGATGGCCGAGAGCCAGCGCATGTCCTGTTCATGGTCATTGTCGAGGTCGAGGTTTGTTAAAAGCATGGCTATGGCAATGCTGTCGTGGAAGAAAAGCTCTTCAAACCACTGGATGGTGTGGGAGCCATAACGGTCGTATTCGCGTTGATAGGTATCAAGTTGTACATTTTTAATTTTACCCTTTTGGAGCCATGGGTACAATTCCTTCCTGACGGCTTTCAATACCGGCGTAAGGTAGTCAGTTGACTCCAGCCGGATCCGTATCCGCAGATGGAAATCCGGATCCGTATAACGGATAAAGTACCACAATCTGATCTTCTTTTCCTGGTAAAACCTGCATAATAAGGGATACATCACCCTGACCAGGAAGGGATCCGACAAACCGGGCATTAAATATATCTTGTAATATATCCAGGTATCACCGGGGATATAGAATTGTCCTCTTTTCATTTTCTCTCTTTCCCTTCAAGATAAAACGGAGCAATGATTTCATGAAGGTGATATCCCTTATTGCCTTTCACGAGATGTGAGCCTCCCATCAGAAATTCCTTCAGGAGTATTTCCCGGCTGTTTTTGCTAAGCCTTAGGAATAGCTCAATACCGGCAAAAGAATTCAGGTTTAGCAGCAGTTCCTGGTCATTTGCCGACCAAACGACCTTAGCCGGAATCCTGAAACGGTAGCGCCAACGGGTGATGGATTTTTTCAGTTCTTCCTTGTCGTGGATGCTGAAGAACCTTGAGATATCATCATCATGAAAGCGCCAGGAGGCGGGCATGAGGATGGTGCTACCCGTCATCACTCTCGGCAGTACCGGAAACAGCCTGCTCAGGGCACCCCAGTCGAAGAGCATTCCACCCCCAAGGTATTGCGTTTGCAGTTCACACAGCAGTCGGTGCAACGGGAGATCGTAATTTTGGAAATTGAGGGTATGGCTTGCATAAGGTATGATATACCTGTTGAGTTTAGCGGATTTCAGGACAAGCTCACCGTTACGGAGGCAAAGCAGCAGATCGGCCGGGTATATCCTGTGCAGTTCATCTTTACAGGAATGTGTCATAACCGGGATCTCATATTCCCTGAGTTCGGGTCTGACGCATAGGTCTGCCTCCCTGCCCGGCGGACAAAATACTATTTCTGCCGCTATGGCTCCGTCCGGCGCTTTTTCTTTCCCGGTTATTTTTTCCAGGATGCTGCGAATATGCGGATCGGCATGACCGAACCTGCTCAGGAGATGGCAAGCGGAAAAGCCTCCGATGCCATGCAGGTGGATCAGGGTGTTCCCCGGGACCTCGACAATACTGAACAGAACATTGAACGTAGGGGATAACCCGGCAAAATCATCCAGACAGGGCAGCTCACCTGCTCTTATATGTATAGTTGGAAGCTGTTTTATCCACGATTCCTGGATTTTCTTCAGCAGGAAAAGGTCCGTCCGGTCGAGCGTAACGGATTGCCGGCCAGATAATTCTGAGTCATTGACTTTCAATATTGAATCGCCGAATGGCATCGGAGCAGGGATGATGATCCCTGTTTCGGGATCCAGGGCCCGCATCAGCGGTATCTCACTGTTTCCGTAGTTTTGCCGGAATGATGTGATGAAATTTTGCAGGAATGAGGAAGGCTTTTTTGGAAAAAGCTGCAGCATTACCTTGATGGCAGAGACAATTTCCGGGATCAGGTTCATATCTGCCTCACAGCGCTTATTTTCCATGACAAGACTGGTATGAAGGTGTCCTGATTTGCGAATATTACAGGATGCAGGAAATCCCTTCTTCATATATCCGTTGATCCTGGTGTAATACGTTTGCCCGCATACATTAGGCTCCAGTTCCGGAACCAGGAATCCCATGCGAAACAGATCCTCCGGAAAACCCTCAGGGAAAAAAGTACCTTTGTGACCGGAATCCCAAAACTGTCTGATCTCCGCTTTGGTTTTGCCTTTCCTGCAAAATTCAGCCAGTTTTTCAAGGATTCCGGGATCTTCGATTGAATGTAGCTTCGTCGTTTTACCGGATTTTCCTGCTCTGAAGAACCTCAGCTCTTCAAAAACCCTGTATATACTGCTGTTAGGGAAAAACTTCAGGTTCTCCCCGTCTTCCGATGTTTCCAGGACCCCGGCCAGATGGCGGCAGAATTGCATATCAGGGCGGGAATCAATCCTTTCCTTGCCATTGAACTCGATGATATTTTCATCAGACCAGCATCCTGTGGTCAGTCCGGTCATCAATCCGAAAGGGGTAGGGCGCGATGACATGCGGATCAGGTATTGCATGCTTTTAAACAGCAGCGAGTTTCGCTTTTTATCAGGAAGTGGCTGGCCATTGAGCCATTTCACCAATGAAGATTTCAGGGAGGCTGAAGCGGATCCGATAGCTTCCAGCACATCCTGGTCAAGGAGATAAGATTTGATCTTCTCTTCCGAAATGTTTCCGTTCAGCAGGTCTTCCGCCACTTGCAGGGGCAAACGCGGAATTCTCACTACAATATCCCCGAAGGGACGAATGGTCTTCTCGTTCATTTTCCGGTTGGTTCAAATAGTAATGTTTTAGCCACGACCGATTTTCTGTGAAAATCAGCCGATTAGTAAGCATTCATCCCAACCAGGTTCCATATTTTTGTTTATAACAGTAAGGCAGGCAAGACCATTGCCGGCCGGCCCGGTGAGCAGTCCATAGGGTATTCCTTCCCATATGCCGTTTTCACACGGGCATTCCCCGTCATCAGCGATGGCTTGTTCTGCGGGGCATTTCAATGATTTTTCGAGCCAATAACGGGAAAATTGAAGATGAGTTTTGGATTTGGTATGAAGGTAAAGTTTCCTGAATATATGCGCAACGCCTGCTTGTCCGTGACAAAGTCCGCATTCCGGAAGCATTTCCCCGTTTTTTTGAAGCAAGTTCCTGAGTTTGTTCAGGATAAAGTAAGCATAAGACATCCATTCCCTGTTTTTGGTTGCATATCCTGCCTTATAAAGCGCCCAGCCCATGCCTGCCAACCCGTGGCACCAGCCGAAAGGGTTGTAGGGGTATGTGTCTCCAGGAATTTGTTTTCCGGGTATGGCCGGGGAATCCGGAAAATTTTTCGCAAACGCGTTAACACGGGGTACGAGGGAATGCATTATCTCCCGGCAGGATTCAGGATTCAGGTTGTGCTTATAACATGATGCCAGGAAGCTTAGGATACCTGCAATGCCGTGTGCCATGCCCGGCAGGGCAGAAGCGGGTGGGGTATTTTCGGCCAGATGCCTGATTATCCTGTGCAAGGCTTCTTTTCCTGTATCCGTATCTGTTCTTTCCAGGAAGTAGACCCCGCAGCCCAGGTACCCATACAGCAGTTCATAAACGGATTCATGCATGTTTTTAAGCATGATCTCCATAACCGGGTCATCGTAGAGGGATTGGAGACCGGTGGAGTTTATCCTGACAAATCCACGCTTTGCCAGGAAAGCAAGAGTCCATCCTATCCCCGGCAAACCGTCGGTGAACGAAATATTATTACAGACAGCAGTGGTAACCCGGTTCAGCCTGTCTGCCGCATGGTCGTAAAGCTTTGCATCCTGAAGATAATTGGCAGCATGAAACAGGAAGAGGCATACACCGGCATTTCCCGTCATCAGTCCGGGATGCCCGGGCAGCTCCGGGTGGCGGATAAAAAAATCCGCCGCCATCCTGACATAATCATGGTAGGTTGAATTACGCGGATATTTCATACGGCTGTCTGCATATTTCCTGTAATGCAAGGGTTTTTTCCGGATAACAGAATAAAAATACACTTTGTTTCTTCACTTACGGTAAAATTGCCTTATCTTTATTACCCATTCATTAAAACCCTTGCATCATGATACTCAGCATTGAAACCTGGTGGCAAGCCATGGAAACCGCGGAAAAGGTTTACTGGCTGATTGCCCTTCCCTTTACCCTGATATTTCTGATCATGCTTGTAATGACGTTTATCGGGGGTGATTTTGAGGCAACCGCCTCGGATGGAGATCCCGATATGACGGTTGGCACCGATGAAGGCATCGGTTTTCAGTTCATCAGCATCAAGAACCTCATGGCCTTTTTCACCATATTCGGGTGGACGGGTATTTTCTGTTTGTCGGCCGGATGGTCGCTCGGACTCACCATTTTGATCAGTTCGCTTGCAGGGTTGCTGATGATGCTTATCATGGCTTCCCTGATCTATTATTTGGGAAAGCTTGGAGAAGACGGGACACTGAAGCTGCAGAATGCAGTGGGGAAAATCGGTACTGTTTACCTGACCATTCCTCCTTCCAGGAAAGGGATGGGAAAGGTGCAGATACGCGTTCAGGGTTTCCAGACGCTGGATGCCATCACCGATGAAACGGAAAGCATTCCTACCGGATCGGTGATTGTGGTCACCGGGGTGATCAACGATGATGCATTGTTGGTGAAAGTTAGCAGATAATCTTTAAATCAAATATTTATGGGACAGTATTTAGTCATTATTGTAATTCTTGCGGCACTTTTTGTTTTTATCCTGATCGTAACCTTTCTCAGGAGGTACAAGCGTTGTCCGTCGGATCGTATTCTGGTTGTTTACGGAAAAATTGGCAGGGGAGGACTTGCCGAGTACCGTTCATCCAAGTGCATCCATGGGGGTGCAGCCTTTATCTGGCCGGTCATCCAGGATTATGAGTTCCTGGATCTGACGCCGATTTCCATTGAGATCAATCTGCGCAGCGCGCTGAGCAAGCAGAACATCCGGGTTGATGTTCCATCGATTTTTACCGTGGGGATCTCTACGGAAGCAGGTGTTATGTCGAACGCTGCCGAGCGTTTGCTGGGGCTTTCGCAGGAGAGCATCAGCAATCTGGCCAAGGATATTATTTTCGGACAGCTTCGTCTGGTAGTTGCCACCATGGACATTGAGGAGATCAACAGCAACCGCGATCTTTTCCTGGATGCTGTTTCCAGGAATGTGGAAGCGGAACTGAAGAAAGTAGGGTTGAAGCTGATCAACGTGAATGTGACCGATATCAATGATGAATCGGGTTATATAGAGGCTCTGGGTAAGGAAGCGGCTGCCAAAGCTATCAACGATGCAAAGCGGAGTGTGGCTGAGAAGAACCGTGACGGATCCATTGGTGAAGCGAATGCCCTGAAAGACCAGCGTATCAAGGTATCACAGGCTGATGCCAGTGCTGTGGAAGGTGAGAATACGGCCAAGATACAAATTGCCAATTCCAATGCCACGCGTCGAGAGAAAGAAGCTGAAGCCGAACGACTTGCGGTTGCCGCCGAAAAGGTCAACGAGGCCAAAGCCCTTGAAGAAGCATACGCAGCAGAAAGAGAAGCCGAGACCGTCCGTGCGAAAAGGGAGGAAGCTACCCGTAAAGCCGATATCATCGTTCCTGCCATCATAGATAAGGAGAAGGTGGAGATAGCTGCAGAGGCCATCGCGGAGCAAACCCGCAGGCATGCCAGAGGAGATGCCGATGCCATTTTTATGAAGATGGAAGCGGAAGGAAAAGGGATATTCGAGATCCTTGACAAACAGGCGGAGGGATTTAAAGAACTTGTACAGGCAGCTGAAAAGGATGCACAGAAAGCGGTAATGATGATGATTGCCGACAAACTGCCCGAGCTGGTGAGAACCCAGGTGGAAGCTGTTAAGAACCTGAAGATCGACAAGGTTACCGTTTGGGATACCATGTCAAGCGGTAAAGACGGCCATACTTCAGCCACAGCCAATTTTTTCTCCAGCCTGATGACCGCCATCCCACCCTTGCAGGATCTGTTCCGCCAGGCAGGAATGGAGTTGCCGGAGTATCTGAAGGGAAAGAAGGAAGAAGAGAAAAAAAGTGAAAATAACGGGCATCAGAAAGATAAAGGGGAAGAGGATGCGGATATAAAATGATGAATTTGAGTATGGGGAAGGATTAATTTCAGGTTGCAGGTTGCAGGCGGCAGGTTGCAACTTGCAACCTGTAACCTGCACCCTGCAACGCTTTGTTAATCCTCCATGAAATAAACCGTTATCACTCCCAAGGTTATTTCCCCGCAAAAAGCCTCTCAATATTCTCTTTGTACTTTTCGTGGATGAAGTTTCTTCTGAGTTTAAGGCTGGCGGTTAGTTCTCCGTTCTCGACCGACCATTCTTTCCCGAGGATATCGTGGCTCATCACTTTTTCGGTGGTTCCGAAGAAGGAGTTGTAATGGTCGATTTCTTTTTTGATGCGGTCTTTGATCTCTTTGTGGGTGATCATATCCTCATCGGATGTGTAGGGGATCCCTTTCACGCCGCACCATGAGCGCAGGTAGACAAAATCGGGTACGATAAGTGCAGCGGCATATTTCTGATGTTCTCCGACCACCATTGCGGCATCGATGAAAGGACTTTCTTTGAAACGGTTTTCCAGGAGCTGGGGGCTGATGTATTTACCGAGGGAAGTCTTGAAGATCTCTTTTTTCCTTCCGGTGATTTTCAGGTGGCCGTCTTCGTCGATCATGCCCATATCGCCGGTATGGAACCAACCGTCGGGGGTAAGGACTTCCTTTGTCAGTTCGGGTTCCTTGTAATAGCCAACCATGACATTGGGTCCTTTGGCCAGGATCTCTCCGTCGTCGCCTATTTTCACCTGCACGTTATGCAAGGGAGGGCCGACGGTTCCGAATTTTTGTCCGCCGGGGTCGAAGTTGTTCACGGCGATAACCGGTGAGGTTTCTGTCAGTCCGTAGCCTTCCAGGACAGGTATGCCGGCTGCGGTGTATATTCTGGCCAGCCTTGGCTGTAATGCTGCTCCACCAGATACGATCACTCTCATGCGGTTTCCGAGCGCTTCCCTCCATTTGCTGAATACCAGTTTATCGGCAATGGCGAGCTGCATCCTGTAAAAAGGGCTCTTTCCCTTGAGTTCGTAAGCATTAGCCAGGTTAACCGCCCAGAAGAAAATGTTTCTCTTAACTCCTTTCAGTTTGCGCCCTTTGGCGAGTATCTTGTCATAAACCTTTTCCAGGAGGCGCGGCACGGTGGTAAGGATATGCGGGGATATTTCCCTGATGTTATCGCCGATAGTCCCCATGTTTTCAGCATAATAAATGGAAACACCGAGATACTGGTAGGTGTAAATGTTCATGCGCTCATACACATGGCACAGCGGCAGATAACTTAGTCCGATGCAGGTCTCATCAAGGGGAAAGATACGGTAAACCCCTTCCACATTGCTGAGAAGGTTGGCGTGCGTCAGCATCACTCCTTTGGGAACTCCTGTGGTTCCGGAAGTATAGATGAGGGTAGTTATATCGTCGGGTTTGATGGAATCGCGTATTTCCTGTAGCTTTTCGGGTACGGGATTGGCTTTGCCAAGGTCGATCAGGTCTTTCAGATGCTTAACCGTATCGATATGCCGGAAAGTATATAAGCCTTTCAAACTGGGGACTTCAGGCAGGATATGCTCAATTTTCCTGAGCAGTTCCTGACCGGCAACGAAAACATATTTAACCTCAGCATGATTCAGGATATACTTGTAATCGGCCTCGCTGATGGTGGGGTAGATCGGTACATGGATGGCGCCGGTCTGGGCTATGCCCATATCCAGAAAATTCCATTCGGGCCTGTTGTTGGAAATGGTAGCGATCTTGTCGCCCTTTTGGACTCCCAGTTTCAGAAAGCCGTAGCTGATGTTTTCAGCTGCTTCGATATACTGGTCGATGCTGTATTTGATCCATACACCGTCTTCTTTTCCTGCCAGGACATCGTCTTTTGGCTGGAATTTATTTTTATGATACGGCAACAGGTCAAAGAGTCGAGTTACCTCCATACGCAATAAAATTGGTTATCCCCGGTGAGGGGAGAGCAAAGGTAATAAAAAAATAAAATTTACAAAACCAGCCTTTTATTGAATATTCGTCTGCTTTTTATGAAAAGTCGAAGAATTGGCCTGGGCCATGGGCATAACGAGAACATCCTGGATATTGACGTGTGATGGAGCTGCAGCGATAAACCACGTTACTTCGGCAATATCTTCAGCGGTCAGCGGTTTATATCCTTCATATACTTTTTTCGCCCTTTCCCGGTCGCCTTTAAACCTGACCATGGAAAATTCTGTTTCCACGGCACCCGGTGAGACCTGCGATACTTTGATGCCATGACGGAACATATCAAGCCGCATGCTTTTGGAAAGTGCTTCCACAGCGTGTTTGGTCGCACAATAAACATTACCGCCAGGATATACTTCCTTCCCGGCGATAGAACCTATGTTAATGATATGGCCCTGGCCTCTTTGCATCATGAGCGGGGCTACTGCGCGGGTAACGTATAAAAGACCCTTTACATTTGTGTCGATCATGGTGTCCCAGTCGTCGGGATTGCCTTCCTGCACCGGGTCAAGTCCCTGCGATAATCCTGCGTTGTTGATCAGGATGTCGATTGATTTCCAATCTTCATCGAGGGAATCAATGGCTTTAAAAACTTCATTTTTATCTCTGACATCAAAAACCAGGGGACAGACTTTTATTTGGTATGTTTTTACCAGGCCGGCAGAAAGTTTTTCCAGTCTATCCCGGCGCCTGCCGGTAATGATGAGATTGTGGCCTTCCGTGGCGAACTTTTGGGCGCAGGCTTCTCCTATGCCCGCTGTTGCCCCGGTGATGAGAGTGATTTTCGGCATGTAAGGGTTTATTTGAGGTTTTCTTTGACCCACTTCCTGGCGTTAACAAAAGCTTCCATCCAGGGGGTGATTTCATCGCTGGTTCGTTTTTCCGGGTAATAGGCCCATTGCCAGGGCAGGAAAGCCCGTTCGAGGTGCGGCATCATGGCGAGGTGCCTGCCATCGTTGGAACAGACGGCTGCTGCCGCGAAATCGGATCCGTTGGGGTTGCCCGGGTATTCCTCATAGGTATACTTTATGGGAATACAATAATTATCTTCATCATAGGGGAACTCAAACTTCCCTTCTCCGTGGGCTACCCAGATACCAAGCCTGGATCCTGCAAGGGAACTCAGGAGCACGGAATTGTTTTCCCTGATGTCAACATTCAGGAATGCCGATTCGAACTTTCCTGAGTCGTTTGCATGCATTATGGGTTGTTCTTCGTGATCGGGGTAGAGGAGACCCAGTTCGGTCATGAGCTGGCATCCGTTGCACACGCCCAGGCTGAGTGTATCTTCCCGGGCATAGTAGCGATCAAGGGTTTCCTTGGCCCTGGGGTTATACAGGAAAGCGCCTGCCCAGCCCCTTGCCGAACCCAGCACGTCGGAGTTGCTGAATCCGCCGGTATAAACAATGAAATGCACATCATCCAGTGTCTCCCTGCCGGTGATAAGGTCGGTCATGTGGACATCCTTCACATCGAATCCTGCAAGGTGCAGCATATAAGCCATTTCCCGGTCGCCATTCACACCTTTTTCACGCAGTATGGCAGCCCTGATGCCGCTGGTCTTGCGGCGGCCCGGTTCAATGCCGTAATCCTTTGCCTTGCCTTTGAAGGATTTATGGAAGTCGAAACGCAGATCCTGCTTTTTATAGTTGCTGAAACGTTCCAGGGCAAGCTTTTCCCCCGATTGCTTCCTGTCGAAATAATAAGACGTTGTGTACCATACGTCTCGGTAATGGTCGATATCAAGATCCCATCCGTTTTGAATAGCCACTTTTTTCTCTTCCGTGGTCTGTCCTATCCTGTAAAAAAGGATATCGTTGCCTTTAAGCGCTTTTTCCACGGCAGCGGTATCGCTTACCTGAATGAGAACACCCGGTTTTTCGCTAAAAAACAGACGGACCGGGTCTTTTTCGGGCATTGCGCTGAAATCGAGTTTCAGTCCGATATCGTTCACAGGAAAGACCATTTCCAGGATGGCAGTGATGAGCCCCCCGGCAGAGATGTCGTGTCCTGCCTGGATCATTCCGTCGCTGATGAGTTGTTGTATGGTGTTGAATGCTTTCTTAAAGTAGGCCGGGTCGTTCACCATCGGGGTGTGGGAGCCGGGTTGACCGAGGAGTTGGGCGAAGCTGCTGCCACCAAGCTCAAAGCCGCATCCTGAAAAATCCACATAATACATGGTTGAATGAAAATCGAAAGCCAGGAAGGGGCTGATGACCTTTTTGATGTCAGTAACCTCACCAACGGCGGAGACGATGACCGTGCCGGGAGCCATCACCTTTTGTCCGTTAGGGTACTTCTGGGTCATCGAAAGCGAATCTTTTCCTGTCGGGACATTGATACCCAGGCCAATAGCAAAACGGCTCAGGGCTTCCACAGCTTTAAAGAGGCGTGCATCCTCCCCATGGTTTTTCGCCGGCCACATCCAGTTAGCGCTGAGGGAGACACCTTGCAGGCCACCTTCGATGGGTGCCCAGACGAGGTTGGTAAGGGCTTCTGCCACGGATAAAACGGAGCCTGCAGCGGGATTGATCAGTCCTGCCACCGGTGCATGGCCTATCGCAGTAGCGATACCTTTAACACCGCGATAGTCGAGGGCCGCCACACCCACGTTGTTCAGAGGTAGCTGTATGGTTCCGGTGCATTGCTGTTTGGCTACCTTGCCGGTCACGGAGCGGTCGACTTTATTGGTAAGCCAGTCTTTACAAGCCACAGCTTCCATTTGCAGCAGGCTTTCGAGGTATTTCAGGAAGTCCTCCTGCTTATATGCAGGCTCATCGAAGGTATTGGAAAAAGATTTGTCTTCCAGGATGGTGCGGGGCGGTTTCCCGAAAAAGTCATCGAGGTTGAGGTTAATCGGTGTGTTGCCATCTTTCTGTTTAAAGACCAGTTTATGGTCGCCGGTGACTTTACCGGCTTCATAGAGCGGGGCGCGTTCGCGTTCCGCGATGTCTTTCAGCAGTTTGAAATCTTTTTTGTTCAGGATGAGGCCCATTCGTTCCTGGCTTTCATTTCCTGCTATTTCGCGTGCGGAGAGGGTAGGGTCGCCGATGGGTAGTTTATCCGTATCGACGGTTCCACCTGTTTCCTCCACCAGTTCTGAGATGCAGTTGAGGTGGCCGCCGGCGCCATGGTCGTGGATGGCTATGATGGGATTTTCTTCCGATTCGGCCAGGGCACGAATAGCGTTGGCAACTCTTTTCTGCATTTCAGGGTTGGCGCGCTGAACGGCATTAAGCTCAATGGTATTGCTGTATTGCCCGGTATCAACGGATGATACGGCGCCTCCGCCCATCCCGATGCGGTAATTGTCGCCGCCAAGCACGATGATAAGGTCTCCCTTTTCGGGTTTGGCTTTCATGCTGTCCGACTTCCTGGCAAAACCAATGCCGCCGGCCAGCATAATCACTTTATCGTAGCCGTACCACACGCCGTCGCCGTGTTCAAAGGTAAGCAGGCTGCCGCAGATGAGGGGTTGCCCGAATTTGTTCCCAAAGTCGCTGGCACCGTTGGAGGCTTTGATGAGGATGCTTTCCGGTGTCTGATATAACCAGGGGCGTGGATGCGTGTATTTTTCCCACATGCGGCCATCTGCCAGACGAGGATAGGAGGTCATGTAAACAGCAGTTCCTGCCAGCGGGATGCTGGCCTTGCCTCCTGCCATGCGGTCGCGGATCTCGCCTCCGCTGCCGGTGGAAGCACCGTAAAAAGGCTCTACGGTTGTCGGGAAATTATGGGTTTCAGCCTTAAGTGATAATACCGTTTCAATATCACGGATGATGAAGAAATCGGGAATATCCTGCCGGGCCGGAGCAAACTGCTCGATGACGGGGCCCTCAAAAAATGCAACATTGTCTTTGTATGCGGAAACCAGCCGGTTGTGATTGGCTTTGGACGTCATTTTGATGAGGTCGAACAGGGAGACGGGCATCTCCTTGCCATCGATGATAAAGGTGCCGTTAAAGATCTTGTGGCGGCAGTGTTCGCTGTTGACCTGGGCAAAACCATAGACCTCGCTGTCAGTAAGATGCCGGCCGAGCTTGCGGGAAAGGTTTTCCAGGTATGCAATCTCCTCTTCGCTGAGGGCCAGTCCTTCCTTTGCATTGAAATCACCGGGTTTTTCGATGAACATGACAGGATCCGGTTTTTTATCGATGGTGAAGACGTTTTGGGACAGACCGTGATAAACGGCCTGAAGCATAGGATCGTAATGAAGATGCTGTTCCGTGGCGAGGTGGAATTCCTCTATTCTCCGGATTCCTTTGATGCCCATATTCTGGGTGATCTCAACCGCGTTAGTGCTCCAGGGAGTGACCATTTCCTTCCTGGGGCCGATGAAAACACCTTCCAGGATATCCTCAGGGATCACTTCCCCGTTGTGGAAAAGCCATTGAAGTTTATCGTAATCCTGCGGTTTCAGGCCACGTTCGGCATCCACGACATAAAACCTGTCTTGTTTGATTTTATAAAAAACGATCATATGCACCGGTTTTGCTTTACCCTGCAAAATTAAGAAACGTGCGTGAGTTTGGGGTAATAATAATGGAAAATTCGGGGGTTGGGATGAGAAAATGTTCAGGATATCCCGTGGATATCCTTTCCCGAGACACCGTATTTCTCGTCTTTCTCAATATTGCCATAGGGTTCGACGTGGACAAGGATGTCGTACACATTAGCAATGGAAGACTTAAGAGCATCTTCAACCTGGCGGGCAATATCGTGGGCTTCGTGTACGGTTTTATTGCCATCGACCTCGATATCGATGGCGATGACGAACTGGTTCCCCACTTTGCGAATCCTGGCCCGGTGCGGATTATATACTCCTTTGATGGAGGATATCACCCTGAAAACATCGTCGTAGATTTTTTCATCGTGCACTCCGTCGAGAAGTTCAGGATTGGTTTTCATGAAAATGCCATAGGCAGCATACATGATCCAGAGGCTGACCAGGATGGCAGTTATGGAATCGATAACAGGAAGTTTCAGAAAAAAGGTAAAAAACAAGCCTGCAAGAACAGCCCCGGAGATGATTACATCATTTTGCATATTTCTGCCGTTGGCAACGAGCATGGGGCTGTCGAGTTTTTTGCCTGCTCTGTGCTGATGCCAGGAGAGCAACAGTTTTCCTGCTATTGAGATCAGGGTCGCATAGATTGCGAACATTGCGGGCATCTCCCTTTCCACACCGCGGATAAGGCCACTCACCGCAGATATCCCCAACTGCGCACCGGCAAAGAACATGATAAACGAAAGCACTTTGGAAGCGAGAGCATCGGCTTTTTCGTAACCATACGGGAACTTCATATTGGGTGGGCGCGACATCAGCCGTGCAGTAAGCAGGGTGATAACGGATGCGATAATATCACCTGCTGAATCAATTCCATCCCCGACAACAGCAAGGCTGCCGGCGATCAAACCTACAGATATCTTTAATACCGACAGCAGGGCATTACCCCACACCCCTACCCAGGATGCCCTTATGATCTGACGGTTACGGTTTGACATGGAAGTGATGTTTGTGCAAAGATAAGGAATATGAAAAAGGATGCAAGTATAGGGGGAATGGAAACTGGGGACTGGGGTGCTGGGGACTGGGAACCCTATGTAACCTTTTTTAATAATTATACCATATCCCACTGATAAATCCACAGCCCCCCAGCCTCCCAGCCTCCCAGCCTCACAGCCCCCATTTTTCACCCTTCCCTCTCAACATCTTTATACTTTGCAATAAAGAACGAGGGTACTACTCCGGTGATTTTTTTAAAGGCGGAGGTAAAGACTGTGCGGCTGGCAAAGCCCGATCTTTTGGCGAGTGCTTCCTGAGTGTGGTTTTTGGTAAACCCGGTCGTGATGAGACGGATGGCTTCCTGGATACGGTAGTTGTTGATGAAGTTAGGAAAAGTTGTTCCCAGTTGAGTATTGATGGCTCGTGATAAGTAAGTCCGGTTGGTGGTTAATTGTTTTGCCGTTTCCTGGATATTAAGCCCGGGATCCAAATATGGTTTTTGGGATTCCATGTATTCCCGTAACCTATTGATTAGTTTTCTTTGTTCTTGTAAATCAGTTTCATTTGTATGGTTTTGTAATTGTTCTGCTTCCTTTTTCAATTCAGGTAAATCAAAACCACCAATATTCTCCATCGATTTTCTGACCAGTTTAAGTTTGGACCGGTACAAGCTTCTGTATTGGAACAGTACAATGAGAAGTACGGTTAAAAGAACCACCAGTCCACCGTAGAGTGTCCGGTTTCGTTGTTTTGTTGACTTCAGTTCGTTCCGGGTAAGTTCATGGTTCCGGTTGGCAAGGATAATCATTGACTGTGCGATGTTTTCGCTTTTATGCAGGGAGTCGGAGATTTTCTGATATTTCTGCAGATGCGTAAAGGCCAAAGCAGAATCATTTTGCTGGAGGTAAATATCCGAAAGCAGCAGATATATGTCAGGAATAAAACGATATTGGTTAAATGACACAGAGTCGGATGGTTTCAGCAGATGGGCTGTGTTAAAGGCTTCGTTTGCTTTTCCCTGAGCAAGCAGCATTTTTGTTTTGCAGAAAAGATATTCCTGAAAAACATCTTCATGAAGGGTAGTTTCAGGATATTTGTCAACTTCGTCAAGCAGCATCCGGGCACTGTCCAGATTCCCCGATTCCAGTTCTGTTTCGGCAAGTTTGATTCTCGTATAGGCCATTGTATTATTGCGGTAGGAAGTATGCAGATATTGGTCTGCCCGTTCAAGCGATTGGATAAACCATTTTTTTGCTTCAGACATATCGCCGGAGTACAGGGCAATTTGTCCGAGATTGTTCATCATAACGTATGGCCTGTAGAAGTTCCAGATATTATCTGTTTTATATTGTGTGTATAAGTTAAAATAAATATCCCTTGCCTGGTTATACAATCCGGCATAGTAATAAATATCTCCCAGGAGGTTAATGATATTTCTGTAGCCTTCGCCTTTAGTATCTTCCGGGGTCATATCCCGGTACCTGAGAATATGGATCATAGCGGAGTCGAACTTTTTTTCTGCTATATAATGCAATCCCCTGGCATGTTCTACAAGGCACATATCGTCGATACGATTATGCTTGAAAGCAATTTGATAGGCCTTGTCAAAAAGCTTTTTGGAGGAAGAGCCGGTAAGTCTGGCGGTATGCACCAACGACTGGATATGTGCAATTTCATCCTTTTGAGCTGTTATAGTAAAGATAGAATTAACGTATGCTTTTTTAGATTGATAATCGGGTATTCTGGAAATGGAGTCAAGAACAATAGCAACACTCTTCCTGAACTCTTCCCCTTCCAGGGAATCAAGTTGGCTGAATAGCCTTTCATCTGTGTTGTTCTGAGATGTAATCGTTTGAATGCCAGCAAAAAGCAGTAAGGTTAACAGGTGCAACAATCTTTTAAGCATACTCTGAGATTTTTCTTTTGATCCCAAATGTTGTTAAGATTTACCAATCTTGCCAAAGTTATAAATACTATGGGATTGGTTTAAGGTTTTTTTACCACAATAGTCACAGTAGTACACATTAGATTGCATTATACGTTATTTTTCTGGTTCTTATTTATAGAGTTGGCTGTCTTTACTGATTAAGCAGAAATGCAATAGAAAGTTTTATTTGAAATTTTTGGCTTATTGAAAGAGTCTATTCCATGAAAAAAATCTTGATTTAATCTAAAAAATGATATATTTTTATAACTTCATATAATTGGGTCAATTGTGATTAATTAAATGACAGAAAGCCAAGCCAGATCAGTCATTAAGCTATTTTCTGCATTGCCCTGTCCTGGGTGTATCGTGTTAACTTTTATCCTAAGGGTTTTACAATTTTTATATACTTAAACATAATATAGAATGAAGACTAAAATATTATTGTCAATTGTTTTGCTTTGGATTTTAGGGATTAATTCCATGGCACAGAACAACTTACTCGACTTTGCCGGCGATAATGATTATATAAGCATTACAGGCTTAAGTTCCAATGGATTTTCAGGAATCACAATAGAAGCCTGGGTTTATCCGCATTCATTCAATGATCCGGTTCCGGATGCCAGGATATCAAATGTTGCCGGGCACAACGATGCTTCATCCTTACTCAGGATTGGGGATAGCCATCCTGGCGAACTGGAAGACAATGATATTCCCCAATTTGTAGTTACGACAGGCTCCGGAAATAAAAAATGCACCGGCACAACTCAAATGCTAGTAAACAAATGGTATCACATTGCAGGTACCTATGATGGATCGAATCTGAGAATATATGTGAATGGTATCCTGGAGAAAACCGTTGCCCATACCGGGAATATTACCAATGGTATGAGTACTATGGAAATTGGTGGATCGGGCACCGAAAGATATTTTGACGGATTGATGGATGAAGTAAGGATATGGAACGATGCCAGGACCCAGGATGAGATCCGGCAGAACATGTACCGGGAGATCATCAGTCCGGGTTCGGATCTTGTCGCTTACTATAAGCTTAACGAGACCACCGGAACTACTGCAATTGACACGAAAGGGAGTTTTAATGGTACCCTCACAAATATGAGCGGTAATGAATGGCAGACATCCCCGGCACTTTTCGGGCCAAAGCAGTGCCTGGGTTTTGATGGGACTGACGACTACGTAGCATTAGAAAGTGCATTAAATATTACCGGTACCAATATTTCAATTGAAGCCTGGATATACCCGACTGATTTCAAGGATGAATATTTTAAGAACACGATCATCGGAAATGATTATTGGGGGGGAGCGAACAGTGAGGGTTATGTATTCCGGTTTGGAGGGGCTGGAGGTGACCTTGATTTTACGATGTCGTATTCAGGGGGTTATAACTGGGCAGTCACTATTGCCACCGGGGTATTGACGTTGAATACCTGGCAGCATGTCGCAGCTACTTACGACGGATCTGATGTCCGGCTTTATGTTAACGGTGTTGAAGTGTATTCCTCGAGCCATTCGACATCGATCTTGTCCTCTTCACAAAATCCAAGGATCGGGGATTCACCCGGTGAACCGGGTGGCCGTCTGATGAATGGTTCCATTGATGAACTCAGGATATGGAATGATGTAAGAACACCATTGGAGCTTCGTGAAAATATGTGCCGGATGCTCGATGTAACCCAGGAAAGCAACCTGGCTGCTTATTATACATTTGATAATGTTACCGGGACAAGCCTGCAGGATATCTCGGGTAATGATATTGACGGCACCTGGCAGGGAAGTGGTGGAGGTTCTTATACCATTCCATCCTGGACAGCTTCTTCCGCCTTCAACACCTGGTTGAATACAACCAACAGCAACTGGCGTACCACCTCCAACTGGAGCCTCGGATCATACCCCACAACCGGCCATAACACCGGGGTTTATTATTACGGGGGGGCCTCGGTACAACCATCCTATGACTGGAACATCGAATGCCGGAACCTGGTGATAGGCGCCAGTGCGGATATTACCTTTTCCAATCCATTGGATGTGGATGAAAACTTTCTGGTAAACTCAGATTTTGATATACCCGACAATTGTGGAATGCGTGTTGATAAGGCGGTTATTACCTCAGGAAAAACTTTAACGGTCAGGCCGGGAGGGATGATCGACATATACAGTGGTATTGTCAATGAGGGAACTTTCCTTCTGGAAAGTACATCATCAGGAACAGGTTCCGTTGTTGCTGACGGTACGTATTCAGGATCCGGAAGTTATGAAATTCAGCGCTATATTGCACAATGGACCGATGCTAATCATGGCTGGCATTTTCTTTCTTCTCCCGTTTCAGCTCAGGCCATTCAGCCGGGTTTTGTATCCGATCCCCCCACAGTAAATGAGGACTTTTACAGTTGGGATGAACCCACGAATTACTGGATCAACACCAAGGCCGGAGATGGAAGCTGGAACAGCAGTTTTGAAAGCACCTTCACGGTGGGAAAGGGATATCTGGTGGCTTACGGATCAGATCAGACCAAGTCATTCAGCGGAACCTGGAATAATTCCAATGTAAGCATCACTAACCTCACACACACCCTTACTTCGGAGAACAGAGGGTGGCATTTGCTGGGAAATCCATTTCCGTGTGGTGTTATTTGGACATGGGACATTGAATGGGATCTCAATTGGCAGCAGCAGAATATAGGCAGCACGGCAAAGATCTGGCAGGAAAGCAGCGCTTCCTATACGGATATAGATAATGGAGAGATGATCCCGCCAATGCAAGGGTTTATGGTGTATGTGGCAGAAAACCAGACAGGAAGCCTGATCATCCCGAAGGCATTAAGAAGTCATGAAACGGATGTTTGGTATAAATCAACAGGAGTCAACACGTTAAAGCTTACGGTTCATGATGTTGAGTACCATACTACCCAGGAAACGGTGATCCGTTTTATACCTGAAGCAAGCCAGAGTTATGATATTGCTTATGATTGCTGGTATCTGCCGGGGTATGCACCTCAGTTTTATACGCAAACCGAAGGGAAGGCAGTATCGACCAACGGTCTGCCGGAGCTTAGTGAAAGCATACAGATTCCCTTATATTTTATAAAAAATGAGGGAACACAATTTTACATCCGGATTGAAGGAACGGATGATCTTGATCCTGATCTTCCGGTTTTCTTAACCGACCTCCAAACCCAGACTACCCATAACCTGACCAATGAACCCATTTACAGCTTTACCGCAACCGAAGGCGATGATCCCGGGCGCTTCCTGCTGCATTTCAGCACGGTGGGGATCGGAGAAAAACAGTTTACCGGTTCGGTTATAAATATTTTAGCCTGGAACGGTGGTAATACGTTGCATATAAGCAATCCTGAACAGCTTACCGGGCAGTTTGCCGTATTCGATATGACCTGCAAACCTGTGTTATCGGGCATTTTGGATGGAGAATCTGAACAAAGCTATTCCCATAACCTTCCCGGAGGCTTGTATGTGGTGTGTTTCCGGGCAAGCGAGGGAGTTGTGAGCCGTAAGGTGTTGGTGACGTATTAGTGATTGTATTTCACCACAATAGTCACAATAGCACACATTAGTTTTTTAAGTCTATTACTGTGTTTTATTGTGACTATTGTGGATAGATTAATAAATTAATCACTACCCGTTTCCTGATTTATCAAGAATAATCAGAGTAGTTTGGTTAGCGGATTAAAGTAAAAAACTCAATGGAGAATTGCCTCACATAATGCTTGCTTGGGAATGTTATTTAGGAGCCTTATTTCATGTTAATAATATATGAAAGTTTTCTCTTGATTTGCCACACAAAATTACCTATTTTTATTCTCTCATATTTTTGGGTCACATACTGATTCCTTTTATGACGGAAAGCCAAACCAGATTAGTCATTAAGCCAAATGCCATGGGGGATGGCTATTCACTTAATTTTTTGCGCTGCAGGTTACAGGTTGCAAGTATCCGGCTTCAGGTCTTTTATCTCAAATTTTATTAAAATCAATACTTATGAAAGCCAAAGTCTTTTTATTGATTCTATTGTTTATTGGTTTGAACACCCATTTGATGGCGCAGAACAACGCGTTGGATTTTGATGGGGCAAATGATTACGTGGAGGTTGCAGATGATGATGTTTTTGATTTCACTTCATTTACAATTGAAGCCTGGATCTACCCTGATGATTTAACCGCACCGCACACCATTATGGGAAAATCAAATGTAGAATGGCTGCCGGCTTCAACCGCTTTCGACCTTGAAACATCGGGTACATTATTATATGGGTCAGTCTGGGATGCAAGCGGTATACAAAAATATATACAGGCAGGAACCCTGACAACCGGATTATGGCAGCATGTGGCCATGACCTGGACCAGTGGAGGTAGTATTATCCTATATATAAACGGTAAAAATGTCGGATCACAGCCTTCAACATTTTCAGGTACCATTGCAAATGCAGGGTCTTTTAAAATAGGTGTTTACCCTTGGGTATCACAATATTACTGGAATGGTAAGATCGATGAGGTACGGGTTTGGGATTTTGTAAAAACGGAGGAACAAATTCAGGCAGGAATGTACCAGGAATTTACCGGTTCAGAGAGCGGCCTGGTTGCATATTATAACTTTAATGAATCCAGCGGAACCTCACTGGATGATGTTACTTCCAACAATCTTAATGGTACATTAACAAACATGAATGGCAATGAGTGGTCAGCTTCCCCGGCTTTTTTCGGACCGAAATACTGCCTGGATTTTAACGGATCATCACATTACGGAACCATTCCGGCAAATGCTTCTCTTCAAAATTCAAATTTTACTGTTGAGTTTTGGATGCAGATGGATGGAACAACATCAACTTTTAACGGAATTATAGATAATGGAAGAGATGTTTCTAGTAATTGGTTTTTTTTAACAATTGCAAATAGTCTTGCGATAATTTTCGGTATTGGAAATGGGAGTGGTATAGCAGAAATATGGCTTGGAGTGAATGATAACAACTGGCACCATATAGCTGGCGTCTATAATGGCACAACCGCTTATCTTTATTTTGATGGAGTTCTGAGCGGTTCTACCAATGTTAGTTTAAGTATTTTATCCAGGAATATAATTATTGCGAAACGAGATGGATATGAACAATATTTCAATGGAAAGCTTGACGAACTTCGTATTTGGTCGGATGTCCGCACAGAAGAAGAGATCCGGGATAACATGTGTAAAACTCTGGAAGGCGATGAAGCAGGGCTGGTTGCTTATTATACCTTTGACAATTACTCAGGAAGTGCTTTACAGGATTTGACTAGCAACACAAATGATGCGACATTGACGAATAGCCCCGCCTGGACCACCTCCACCGCCTTCAACACCTGGCTCAACACCTCATCCAGCAATTGGAGCACAGCCGCAAACTGGAGCCGGGAGAGTGTACCAACTTCAACAGATAACGTGGGTGTGCATAATCAAAGCGGGAGTGATCCGACCATTGGTGCAGCCATTGCATGTAATCACCTGGTGGTAGGAAGCGGAGTTGACCTCACCTTTAATTATTCGGGTTCACATACCATTCATGGTTCGGTATTTAATATAGGCCATACGAATATTTATCCGGGGAACAAACTTACCATAACAAAGTCGTTGTATATGCTCCCGCTCTCTTCCCTTGATCTGGAACCCGGTGGCCAGTTGTCTATCGGACATAACCTTTATAATAATATCCTGAGCAGCCCAGGTGATTTTACCCTTGAATCGGATGCTACAGGCACGGGATCACTGATCTTAACCGGGACAGTCGACGGAAGTATTAAAGCTGAGCGCTTTCTTACCCACGACAGATGGCATTATATTTCAGATCCTGTGAATACCAGCGGAAATTTTGATGCATTAAATCTTGGGCTGGGGACACCCGGAAGTTCATCCAACCAATTCTACCGCTGGGAAGAGAGCTATACATCAGGTTCTTATACCGGTTACTGGATAGATATTCTGAATGGGGCGGATGGCAGCGGAACCAATACGTTAATGGACGAAGAAGGTTTTACGGATTGCAAAGGATATGCAGTAAATTATGTGACTACAGATAAAACCATTACCTTATCCGGTCCCCTCCATACTTCCAATCAGAGCATTAATCTCACCAAAACCGGAGGTTCATTTGAGGGTGCCAATCTTGTTGGTAATCCTTTCAGCTCAACGATTGCCATTAACACCGGAGCAGATGCTACCAATAATTTCCTGACACAAAATACTGCTGCATTGAATGATTCATATGAAGCCATTTACCTTTGGGATGAAAGCGCCGGCTGGGACGGGAAAAGCAATGCCGATTACGATGCGGTTGCAAACGCTGATGCTGCATTCTACGCCTCACCCGGCCAGGGTTTTATGGTTATGGCCGCCAGTAACGGGGCAACACTGAATTTCAATACGAGCATACGTAAACACGGTACATCCGCCTATTATAAAAATGAAACTGAAAGCGATCACCCGGGCTTGCGATTATATGCAAGTACCGGAGAACAATATAACAAAACTGAGATTTTATTAGTTTCAGGTATGACGCCCGGCCTGGATCCATCCTACGATGTCGGAAAAATGAAGGGAAATCCTGAACTCGCTCTCTATACCCGGCTTATCGAAGACAATGGTGTTGATTTTGCCATACAGGCCCTGCCCCCGGAAAACATAGAATCCATAGTTGTCAATGTTGGTATAGATGTTCCGGAGGCCCGGCAGATTGAGTTTGCAGCCGAGACAATGCAATTGGAAAGCATCCCCCTCTTCCTTGAAGACCGCCAGACAAACACCTTCACCAACCTGAAAAATGAGCGTTACACCACCTGGGTGGATGAAAGCGGAACGGGCCGTTTCTTCCTGCATTTTAAGGATATAACCGGGATAGAAGACGCGGTAATGATGCATCCTTTGCAGGTATTTCATTACAATGACATCATCTATATCCTGAATCCGGATGGTGAAAGGGGAGAGGCTTCTGTGACGGATATTTCAGGAAGGGAGTTGCTGAGGTTCACATTGACCGGAAGTCACAATCAGCAGGAAACGCTTGGTTTGCCTTCGGGGATTTATTTTGTTAGCATCCATATGACTGAAAAGATGCAGGTTCATAGAGTATTAATAAATTAGCATTTAATGAGAACTGCAAAAACTAATGTGTCCTAAGTGTCTATTGTGGTTCAAAAACCCCTATCTTTCCGTAAAATTTAACCCATGCGGAATAGGATAGTTTTTTTCATAATTTTCGTATGGACAGGCTCCTCCGCCTTCCTTAATGCCGCTTTACCCAATGAAACCACAGCGGTCAATTCCAACGATACGATAAGGATAAACTCCATTTTAAATAACGCAAGGCAGGTTGTCTTCTCCTATCCTGACTCAACTTATGCATTGGCCCTGCAGGCAGAGAAACTTTCAGATGAACTGGGCTATTCACGCGGACTGGCCAGGGCAAAGCATCTGATGGGAACTTCTGCCCTGGTAAAGGGAGAGTACCCCAATGCCCTGGGTTATTATTCCCAGGCTCTGATGTTCATGCGTGAGACCGGGGATTCTGCCGGTGTTTCGGATTTGTATGCAAACATCGGGATCATTTATTCCCAAATGGGTGATTATCGTTCAGGATTGAATTATTTCATCCGATCACTTGAGATAGACAGACAAAGCGGGGATATTCGATTGATTGCATCTGACTACAATAATATCGGCAATACTTACATGAATAGCGACAGCCTTGAGGCCGCTCTAAAGTGTTATTTCAAAGCATACGCCTATTGCCGTGATATGACTGATTCATCCCTGCTGTATTCTGTTCTTGGGAACATCAGCAATATTTACCTGATGCAGGAAATATTCGACAGTGCTTTATATTATGCAGAGCGCTCCGTCATGATTTCCTGGAAAGCAAAAAACCTTAATGATTTGGCGGTGGGGCTCAACAACTACGGTTTGATATATTATAAAATGGGCCAATACCCGAATGCTCTGATGTATTACGATTCGGCCCTGGCGGTAATGGAGCATATCCACGCCACGGGAAGGCAAGCCGGAACCCTCAAGAATATTGCCAACGTGTGGCTGAAGCTGGGGCAACCTGTCAGAGCCATTGAAACCGGACTGCAGGCTTATGTTCAGGCGGTTAAGGGTGAAATGTCGGAAGATAAGGCGGAAATTGCAAAGGTGCTTTCCGAGGCATACGAGGCCAACGGTGAGCCTTTGCAGGCATTGAAATATTACAAGCTTGAGCGGAAAATCAGCGACAGTCTGAACCACCGCGAAAGGGAAGCAGAACTGTCTCAATTGATGATCCGGCATGAGGTCAATGAAAAACAATGGGAGATCAGGAACCTGGAAGAAAAGAACAGGATCTATTTTTCCAGGAATCTCATGCTGATCATCCTGCTTGTTTCTTTGTTGGTTCTGTTAATACTGCTTTTGTGGCGAAACCACAAACTGGTAAAAGCTCACCGGTTACTGGTTGAAAAGCAGCAGGATCTGGTGGAAAGGGGGGTGATGATTGGCAAATCAAGAAGACCCAGGACAGGTTTATGCAATCATGAAGCCGGAACGGAATTGATTTCCCGGTTACAGACGGTTCTTGAAAGTGAAAAAGCCTACCTTGACCCTGGTTTATCTCTGGATATCCTTGCGGCCCGGCTTAATACCAATAAAAATGTTTTGTCAGGACTGATCAACAATCACTTTTCCAGGAATTTCAATACCCTGATCAACGAGTACCGTGTAAATGAAGTATTGAGGCTTTTCGCGGAAAATGCTCATGAAAACCTTACCCTTGAAGCCATTGCCTCCGACGCGGGATTCAGTAACCGGGTAACTTTTTATAATGCCTTTAAAAAAGTTACCGGTGTGAGCCCATCGTTTTATCTCGGGCAAATTCACCGGTAGCTTTAGAATTTCTTCAGGATATCCGGGATACGGCATTTAGTGTGACAGGAAGCGTTCCGCTTCGATAGCGGCCATGCATCCTGTTCCGGCCGCTGTTATGGCCTGGCGGAAGACGTGATCCTGTACATCGCCGCAGGCAAACACCCCTTCAATATTGGTTTTGGTCGAATCAGGCTTCGTACGGATATATCCCAGATCATCGGTTTCAAGCTGTCCTTTGAAGATCTCTGTGTTGGGCTTATGTCCGATCGCTACAAAGAAACCATCGATATCGATCGTTTTTTCTTCCCCGGTTTTTACATTTTGCAGGATGGCACCTGTAACAGCCTTGGCGAAACCTTCTTTTTTCCCAACGATCTCTTTGGTGACATGGCTCCAGAGCACCTCAATATTGGGTGTTTCCAGGACTTTCTTCTGCATGGCTTTGGAAGCGCGGAGCTCATCACGGCGGTGGATGAGATAAACCTTTTTGCAAAGCTTGGCGAGATAGGTAGCTTCTTCTGCTGCCGTATCCCCACCGCCAACAACGGCCACAACCTTTCCGCGGTAGAAAAACCCGTCGCAGGTGGCACAGGCCGACACGCCATAACCGTTATATTCCGATTCAGATGGTAATCCCAACCATTGGGCTGTTGCGCCGGTAGCTATGATCACGGTTTCGGCCAGGATGGTCTTCCCGTCGTCGGCTTTGACTTTAAATGGCCTTTGGGAAAAGTCGACCCCGGTGATCAAACCAAAACGCACATCCGTTTCAAACCGAAGTGCCTGCTTTTTTAAATCTTCCATCATAACCGGCCCTGTGATGCCCTCAGGGTATCCCGGGAAATTTTCGACTTCTGTGGTTGTGGTTAACTGCCCGCCCGGTTGTAAACCTTCATAAATAACAGGTTTTAGGTCGGCACGTGCTGCATAAATGGCTGCGGTATAACCTGCAGGCCCCGATCCAATGATCAGGCATTGTACTTTTTCTGTGGTTTCGCTCATGGTAATGGCTTTTTTACAAATATCGTTAAACTTTGTGGATTTTGGCTGAGGTTTAAGCGAATAACATGCCAAATCAATAAGTATTCATCTTTCCTTTACAAAAAGTCATATTTAGATTTGTATATGTGACAAAATGGCTTGCCAGGCTCTGAATTGTTATTGCATTTCAATAAATTCCCTTGTGGGAGGAAGACTTGTCAGGTTAAAAAGCTCAGCATTCCTGAGGGAGAGTTTGAAATAAACGAGTTCGGGATTTTCAAAACTGCCATATATCTTTGACAGGATTGTGTTGCTGTTGTATATCTCCCTGCATAATGAACCTTCAACATCAAAAGAAACAGCTCCACCGGTACGGAACATAATACCCTGGCTCCAGCCAACCAGTTCGATAAATGGATTGTTTTGCAATTGCCCGAAGACTTCCTTGTTTCTTGCAGTTGCAAAGTACATGGTTTGATTGTCATACTTCATAAGATGAAACATCCGGACCCGTGGATGATTATGGTTATCAACGGTTGCGATGGCAAAGTCTTTACAGTGGCTTATGAATTCTTTAATCTTTTCCATAAAGTTATTATTTTTTTTGTGGGCAAAATTACTTGATTAATCCTGAACCAGGGACATTTTGATGGTAATGTCAACTGAAGCATTTAAAGAACTTCATTATCTTTATCGAAAAATCTTTCATGAAAAGGTACGTCTTGATTTTGGGCATCGCTGTTATCTTTAGTTGTTTTTCAGGATATTCGCAGGAAAGGAAACTGATAATAGGGATTAAGGAGGCGCCACCGTTTGTAATCAAAAATGGTGAAACATATAATGGAGTATCTATTGATTTATGGAAAATAATAGCCGAGGATCTTCATTATGATTATGAATTCAGGGAATATGATCTGGGAGGGTTACTTCAGGCTATAGAGAATGGAGATGTTGATCTTAGCATCAATCCATTGACTGTGACTGCCGAACGGATAAAGAAGTTTTATTTCACACAACCATTTTACGTCACCAACCTGGCCATAGCGGTGAAAGCAAAGTCCGGAGGCACTTTTACTACGATTTTCCGGGGATTGATGTCATGGGAGTTTCTTCGGATAGTCTCGGCTTTTTTTCTTATCATAGTTATATTTGGTACCATAGTCTGGTTACTTGAGAGGAGAAAAAACAAAGATCATTTCAATGATGGTATCAAGGGACTTGGTGATGGGATCTGGTGGTCGGCGGTGACAATGACCACGGTGGGATACGGGGATAAAACACCTAAAACCATCATGGGCAGGATAATCTCCATAATCTGGATGTTCACGGCTATTGTTTTGATATCCAGTTTCACTGCTGCCATTGCTTCAGCGTTAACGGTACACAATTTATCATCAGCGGTAAAGGGGCTGGAGGATTTGCAACGCGTGAGTGTGGGTAGCATTGAGAATTCGGCATCAGCAGAATTCCTGAAAGAATACGGTATCATATCACAAAACATGAAAGATCTTGGAAAAGGACTGGATGCAGTCAATAAAGAAATATTACAGGCTTTTGTATACGATGAGGCCATACTCAGGTACATGGTACAACATTTATTCCTGGAAGAGAAAATTCTATTGATACCAAGCGCATATACCAAGGAATATTTTTCTTTTGCTTCAACCAATAAAGACCTGATACATGAAATTGATCCGGTTTTGGTCAGCAAGATAGAATTGCCCCTTTACAGCGAAATATTGAACCGTTATGGTTTGGAGTATGGCAAATAGCAGAGTAAAAGAATAATCTTGCTTTCGTATGTGATTTGCCTTATATTTGATTACTTTCTATTTTAAGGGAATCATATAAAAGCCTGTTACCATGAAAAACCTTCGTAATTATGTTTTGGCAGTATTTATGCTACTGTTAATGGCGGAAATTGCCATGCCATGCACGACCATTCTAGTCACAAAAGGGGCGAGTAAAGACGGTTCCGTTTTTGTGAGCCACTCTGATGATGATGAGCTGGGCGACCAGCGTATTATCTATGTTCCGGCAATGGATCACCCCGAAGGTGCTATGCGGCCGGTTTATTATGATCCTTGTTGTTTTGGAGGAGGCAATATCCGTTATGTAGGGATGAGCAGGGGTCCGGGGTATTTTGATCCCAGCCTGCCTGCCACGAAACCAATTGGTTTTATTCCACAGGTTGCACATACCTATGCTTATTTCGATGCCAATTATGGCATAATGAACGAGCATCAACTTATGATAGGGGAGTGCACCGACGGGGCGAAGATTGAGCTGCAACCCGATTCCGGACGGCGGATTTTTTACAGCGCCGAGTTGTCGCGTATTGCTCTGGAAAGGTGCACAAAAGCGCGTGAGGCTGTTGAACTGATCGGGCACCTGATTGATACATACGGCTATTACGGTACGGGCGAGACCCTGCTCATCGGCGATCCTGAAGAAGGCTGGGTAATAGAAATGTGTTGCGGAACCATGGATAGCCTGGGCGGCCTGTGGGTAGCTAAAAAAGTCCCGGATGGCCAGATATTCGCTGCCGCCAATGAATTCAGGATCAGAGATGTAGATCCTGAAGACCCTGATATGTTGTTTTCAGCAAATCTCCATGAGACAGCGCAAAAAAGAGGATGGTGGAATCCATCGCAAGGGAAACTTGATTGGCTGAAAACAGTCAGTTACGGGGAATATAACCATCCTTATTATTCCCTTCGCAGGGTCTGGAGGATATACGATCGTGTAAAACCCTCAGCAAAATACAGTGCATGGGTGGAAGATGGTTATACCCGCGAATATCCATTCTCCATTGTCCCGGATCAAAAGCTGGATGCTAAAGATGTAATGTCTTTACATCGTGATCATTATGAAGGAACGGAGTTCGACATGACCCAGGGGCCGGCCGCCGGACCCTTTGGTTGTCCTTACCGTTGGATCGGAAAATACGATGGCAATCAGAATGATGCAAACAAAGATGGACAGGAGGTGATCGGTGCCTGGGAAAGACCTATTTCGGTGTTCTATGCAGGATATGTATATGTTAATCAGGGAAGGAGCTGGCTCCCGGACGCTGTTGGGGGAATTTGCTGGTTCGGGCCGGATAAACCATATCTTACCTGTTTTGTGCCATTCTATACAGGGATGAACGACCTGCCTTTATCATACCAAAGCGGAAATACCGAGAAATTTTCTACGGATGTTGCCTGGTGGGCTTTCAATTTTGTAGCAAACTGGGCTGCCGTGAAGTTTTCATATATGAAAGAGGATATACTGAAACTCCAGAATGAAATTGAAGAGAAAGAATTTTTACTTGCTCAGGAAACGGACAAAAAGGCACAGGAAGCATATGCCTCTTCACCTGAACTGGCCAGAAGCATCCTCACGGAAACCTGCATCAGCAACGCAGATAATGTTGTAAAGCAGTGGTGGGAACTGGGCTGGTTCCTGGTGCAAAAATACGACGACGGCTATGTCAACAATCCTGAAATAGCTGAAGAAGTCGGTTATCCCGAATGGTGGAGAAAAGAAGTTGGATATCAGAACGGACCTGTGAGTTACCAAAAAAAATAGTCATTAACAGGAATACCTGAAAAAAAAAGATTTAACATTGCAATAAACCCAAATATCAATTTAACCAATGAAAAAGACACTTTTGCTTACCTGTCTGGTGCTGGTTTTCCATGCTATTTCAGCACAATCATCCTGGACAGAAAAGATTGAAATGAAGCCGGCATTGCTGGTGGTGGATGTTCAGAACCAGTTTTTGTCAATGGCTTCACAGGAAGACCAGGCATCGGCGCTTAACTGGATGAACTGGACTATTATGGTATTCAGGATGTATGATCTGCCAGTGATCAGGGTTTATCATACAAGCGAAGAATTCGGTCCCATACCGGGCACACCGGAATTTGAATTTCCGGATACACTCCAGGTTACTGAAAATGATCCACAAATTGTTAAAACATATCCCAGCGCATTCAATAAAACCGGTTTATTTGATCTACTGGAGGAAAAAGGTATTAACACACTTTTTATATGCGGTTTAAGTTCAACAGGATGTGTTCTTGCTACTTATTTTGACGCTATGAATTATGATTTTGAAGCCTTTCTTGTTAAGGATGCAATGCTTGGACCCGAAGCAGTTTATACCAATAATGTTGAAGCAATGTTCAATGCTTTAGATCTGAACACGGTTAATTTCATGCTCAGGCTTCAGTGTGGCGATGCAGAATAGGCCTTAGATATTTGTAAAAGGGGAATATCCATGATCCCGAAGTCACCTTTATCTGCAAAATTATAATGCCACCATTCCGGCTCATAAATTGAAAAGCCGAAACGGGTCATAATCTCTTTCAGCAGCTGTCTGTTGTGTATGGCCGTTTCCGGCAGATCCATGCAGGAATGGGATGCTTTATCAGAGAAATCATCGAAGAGGGTTGGCATTTCGATTTCTAATCCTGTGTTAAGATCAACGAGCGAAACATCAACGGCACAGCCCGTATTGTGAACGGAGCCTTTCCAGGGTGCCGCCACGAAGGTCGTGTCGGGATAAACCTCGTAAAATTTCAGGGTGGCAGAATAAGGGCGGTAGGCATCGTAAATCTTCAGGCCAAGTCCTGATTTCCCCAGTTCTTCCTGTATCAGGAAAAGGGCTTCAGCCACCGGTTTCCTGGCAAAAGCCATTGGAGCTTCATATATCTTCTGCCCGGTGAAGTTGTTATCCGTGGCATAACGGATATCCAAAACAATTCCCGGGATATATTTTTCCAGGTCAATGAGTTCCTGGTCAGGATCAGTTTCGATGAGTTCCTTGTATTGGGAAACATCGGTAACAATATCCAAACCATAAGGGTTGTTTTGATATTGACAGGAAGTAAGAAAAAGCGATGCCAAAAGTAAAATAATGACATAAATGGAAATACGAATGTTAATTTTCATCATTTTTTTTTACTTTTTACCTGTGCAAACGTATCATATCCAAATCCCACACACAGGGTATGCAAATAGTGACCAGAGATATCATCAATGAAATAAAGAACGGCAGTCAGGAAGCTTTCCGGAAGCTTGTCGAAGAACAACGGCAATACGCTTACAACCTTGCCTTCAGGATACTTTGCGACGAGGAGGAAGCAAAGGACAGCGTCCAGGAAAGTTTTATAAAGATATGGCGAAAAATAGGTGAATATGATACCCGAATGAAATTAACCACCTGGATGTACCGGATCGTAACAAATACTGCTATTGACAGGTTCAGATCCATCCGGCGGGCCAATACCATGAAGATCGATGATCTGGGAGATAAACTACAGCAGATGCAGGAAGACTCAATGGAATTAATCCTGGACAATAAAGAATTGGGACAAATTATCAGACTCCTGGCAGATAAACTTCCTGAAAAGCAACGGCTGGTATTTGCAATGAGGGATCTCCAGGAAATGAGTTCAGAAGAAGTGGAAGCCATCCTGGAAATTGACGAAACACAGGTTAAAAGCAATCTTTATCATGCCAGGAAAGCAGTAAAAGAAAAGTTAAACTATATACTTAACGGTGAAAGGAAAAACAAATGAGCAGAAATAAAAACATAGCCGATGATTCTGCTTACGTTAAAATCATTGGTAATCTGAAAAGGGATCCGGTGCTGGACAACCCGGAGAAGCTGACCGATAGCATAATGCAAGGGATTCAGGATGAGGTGGAAGAAATAACACCCCGTTTTATCCTGAGATATGGCACGGCAATTTCTATGGCAGTGAGATTTCTTGCTGCAGCATCCATTACACTGTTGGTTGTATTTGGGATAGAGCAGTACATCTTTGTCGACAAAGTCATTCAGCAGGAAAACAGGAATGCTTCGCTTTCTCAGAAATCCGGCCAGCTGAAAGGATTAGAGTTCATTTTAAGCAATACTGATGTTAAAAAGGTTATGATGGCTGCCGGGCAGGAACACGAACCGGAGGGATTTGTCAAGGGAAGAATAGAGAAAGCCAGGATGTTAGCCTTAAATAATTACAATTAAAATCTATTACCATGAAAGCAAAACAAATTTTCAGCATATTGGTCATACTTCTGTTTTCACTCGCATCCTGCAGAGAGGTGACCGTAACCACAGTAATACACGAAGATGGCTCCTTCACAAGGATATTCACCATCACGGGTGATTCTTCGGATGTTTTTTTTAGTAAGAACCTGCCTTATCCTGTTGATTCCACCTGGATAAAAGAGTACAGTAAAGATACTACCCGGAGCAATAATTTTTCCCTTACCTATTCAAAGACTTTCAGGAAGTCGAAGGAGCTGAACGATGAGGTTGCGGCCGACACAGGATGGAGGAAACAATTGTACCGGCACTTCGACATTGGAAAGTCGTTCGGTTTCTTTTATTCATACCCGAAATACCGGGAAGTTATCAAAGCCGCCAATCCCTTCAGGGAGTATGATTATCAGGATTACCTTGATCAGGAGGATATTTTATGGCTCAGTGGTCAGAAGATTGCGCTTAATAAAGTTGACTCGGCCAGGCTTGAATCGGCTGATGAAAGGGCGAACGAGTACTTTGAGGATGTGGTGAGCCGGGAGATCATCAAGGTGCTGCAAAAAGCTATTGCAGGACTTGATGATCAGGAGTTGTTGTCACAGGATGTCATATTATACCAGGATAGCATTAAGCATTATCTGGACAATAACTGGGATCATCCCGACAATTACATTGAGCTTTATTATGAATGGACAAAAAATCCTGCGGTTAAGAAGTTAAATGACATTGAACCTCCCATATTTCAGGAATTGAACAAAAAGGTGCATTTTTTAATAGAGGTTCTTTTAATGGAAAGCTATACCGTGGAAGCGGAACTGCCGGGGATCATCATGGAAACCAATTCCGCGAAGCTGGAAGGCAATAAAGTGGAATGGAAGGTTGACCCCATGTCGTTTATGTTTGAAGACTATATGATGTATGCTCAATCGAGAATAGTGAATATATGGGCATACTGGTTATCGGGGGGGATTTTAGTATTGTTGATTTTGGTGTTGGTTATTAAGTTGGTTGTGAGGGGGAAGTGAGGGATTGAACCACAATAGGCAAAGCCTGTCCCAATGAAAATCGGGAATAGGGCACAGTATTATAAAAAAAAGTAGTCTTACCCCGAAAAAAATATTTAGAAATTGAAATTATTGTATATATTTATCATACGGCAGCAATTTGAAAGTGCTTTCATCTTCTGAAGAGATAGTCTTATTTACTTGGAAATCTTCTGCCAGTACTAGTGTGGAATAGTGTATTCATTTGTTTGGCGTGCGCATTGGCATAAGCAAGCCGACCATTTGATAAGAAGTGAAACCAAGTAAACTAATTCAGAATATGAAAAAATTATCAATCAGTCAAATCCTGGCATTCCTTGCCTGCTTATTCTTCTCTTCCATAGGAATGGCACAGTCACCTACTGAACTGGAAAAGGAGTTACTTCATTTTTTTATAAAGAATGATTTTGACGTTTCCAATTTAAACTTTTCTACATCGGACACAGAGATCATTTCAGAAGGACCAGCAACTTTTTTAGGTATTTCAAACGTTCAATTGCGAATATTGCAAAACGCTTCAGATTCTAAGCTCAAAAAAATAGCGGCCATATTTCCAGCCTCGGCCAACATTGATTTATTAAAACTGAGCAAATTTTCCGGTGGCAGTCTTGGCAGATTGGTCCCGATCAGTCTGCGAAAATCATCATCACTTTATATCAAAGATCTTGATATGGATATAGCTGATGACGGAAAATCAGTCAGCACCTGTGAGTTCAATTTCACAGGAAAAAACTGGGATGCCATAGGTTTTGGTGATTTTCAAATAAATGAAATTGCCATTAAGTTATTTAGAAATCCCCGCGGCTATGGAGGAACACTCTCCTCAACATCAAATTTTGGAAATGCGGTTTTTGAAACTCAATGTACACTCTCCACTGAAGAGGAGCCGGTAATTACAAGCACGCTCAGCCAGGCCGTCACTGTGGATGAAATTGTTTCAAAGCTGGGCGGGTCATATACCCAGCAGTTCTGGTTGCTATTTCCGAATGACAATATTAAACAGGTAAGTATTGATCAGGTAGAGGTAGCATTGTATCCCCTTGAGAAGTTAATCATTGTAAGGGGGATGAGTTCTGCGGGGAAAATGGCATTCCTGTTCAGGCAATCCGGAAAAAACAGAAGTATTGCTATTGAGGCTGCGCCCGCTACGCTTGACAAGATTGTTGGAAGCTCTTTTCTCGATGCAATGGATTTTGAATCACCGATAATTGTTATGAGCAATTTTGCCGATCGGGAATATCCAAGCCTATTGCTTAATGAAAACAGTACTATGGACATTGCAAAAGGGTTGAATGTAATGAGCAGTGTTAATCTGGGCCGGGATTTTGAAAATATTTTTAAAACCTCTCATATCTATTTTTACGGTTCCATTGGTAAGAATAAAAACATCAGGCTCACAGGAGAGACAAAGAATGATATCCCTTTGGGCACATCTAAATTAAGGTTTAAGAAACTGGATTTCAGGATTGCGACAGAATCGTCTCCGGCAAAACCCCCGAGCATTGGCATGGAGGGGACCTTAAACCTGGAGATCAGCGAAAGCGAAAGCCTGGATTTTATTGCCGGAATGAAATCTCAAATTGCTCCTTTACAGATAGGAGGCTGGATTGAACTGGATGCAAAGGGTGGCAACGGCATGTGGGAGAACCCATTTGGTATGCCATGCCTGGGAATCAAAAATTTAAAAGGTGCTATCAGCCTGTCTCCATCCATAATTGTTTCAGAACTTGGTCTGGGCGGTGATTTGCACATTGCAAAAAAGTTTGATGGTTCCTACAGGCCGATCATAGTGCAATTAGACATGATGTTAAGTGTAACTGACCCTTGGAGTTCTAAAATAGAAGGATATGCGCAACAAATAAACATTGCCAGTTTTCTGGAAGCCATAACTGAGGTGAAGCTTGATGGTGAGCTTCGAACAATGTTAAGTACAGGTATTGAGTCTGCTTATATTCAGTTTAATCCAAAAGAGCACCTTTTTTCTGCTTCGGGTGATTTTAATTTGATGGGTGTAAAATCAAGCATCTCTATGGGAATGAACGAACAGAATGTTTTTGCAAAGGGAACCATGGACCCTTTCGAAATAAAAGCAGGTGATTTCAGGATCTTTGGTATTTATGGGATAGCAGGTCCTAAACCTTCATTTCATGTTGAATTGGGTGCAAACCCCCATTTAATGATCGATGGCCGCGTGGTGGTGCTGGAAACCATGGAGGGTGGTGCATTAGTAGATATAAATTCTTCCGGGTTTTATGTTAAAGCCCAGGGGAAAATATTTGGGGGGGCATTTACCGGTGATCTCGAAGCCTGGGGGAAGGACCTGAATTCTTCTCCTTCCCTTTACGCCAGTCTGAGCTTATCCCCATCCATAATTAATTCCGTTCAGAGCCAGCTCACACAATGGATGGAACAGCAGGGTGCTCAATCTGCAAAGGAAATTGAGAAGCTGAAAAAGGGAATAAACTCAGGAAATGCCGTTATTGACCAGATTGGTGCCGGAACTCTGGACGCAATTAAAACAATGTCGACCGAAACAGCCACTCTGGGAGTTCTTGTAAGTAAAAACATGATCCCAAGCATAAAAGAAATCACTTTTAAGGGCAATCTCGACAAGAGTGGTGCGAACATGAGGTTTGGTATTCAGGTGCAGCTCGGCAATCAGGTTATGGATCCTGTATATGTAGACATTAATTTGAAAGGGGATCTGCAAAGCCAACTCAATCAGATAGCGGATATTTTAAAAAAGCAGATACTTGCAGAATTCGCAGATTTGGGAAAAGGTGTCATTCAGCAGGCGCAGGAACTTGGGAAATTCTTTGAGGATGTTGGTAAAGAAATCGTGAATGTTGCTCAGAATGCCGGTGAAAGCATTGTACAGGTAACAAAAGTATTGGATGAATTCTGGAATGGGAAAAGCCTGCCGGCCCCGTTCAATGGAGAGCAACTCAGTAAAATACCTATGGACTACCGGCATTATGAAATCCAGTTAACCGGGATAAGATGTATAAATGCTGATGATCAAGCTTTTCTGGGCGACGCTGCCGTGGAATTATATGGCGGAATTTATTTTATTCCCAGCAATATGACCACTTCACGCAACACCAATGATATTGTGTACAGTGTAAACAGGGATGCTTCAGATAATAATAAGTTTTCGAGTGGTACATATAAAAATCAATACGCAACAAAACACTTTTACGTGCGGGATGGCCAGCAGCATGGCATCACTGTTAAAGTAGAATTATTGGATAGCGACAAAGGAGGGAGTGTGGCTGAAGACGACAAAATCAGGGGAAGTAAATACATAGATCTCTCTGGCTGGCAGTGGGGAACAGATACACGTGTGTCTCAGGAAAAGATAACAACTTCAGGATCCGGGACTTTTGAGGTAGATGTTAAAATCATACTTTACAACAAGATCGGAGAACGTGAATTTCTGCTTGCTATTGAGCATGGTAGTACATCTGAGTTGACCGATCTGTTGAATAAAGGAGGTAACCTTCAAAATGAATGCCTGCTGACCCGGGCAATCCAGAAACGCGATGCAAACATGGTCAATTTTCTTATAGCTAATAATGCAAAGTATTGTCCTGATGATATAAACTTTGCTTTTGCTGGAAGTGACTTTTCTGAGCCGATCGTGGTAAACCTTTTATTAAAATATAACCCAGCGGTTAACAGTGGTCATCTGCAACAAGCCATTGCGATTAACAGCACCAGAGTAACCGAATCGTTGCT
>JAHJRE010000109.1 GCA_018831055.1 Bacteroidota bacterium | reverse complement strand
GTAAGCGGGGTAATAAAATCCATGGCATCCGGTGTAAGAATCACCCTGACTTCAGCCTGCTCTTTTTTTAACAGCCTGACCAACAGAGGTATCTTATAGGCGGCTATGCTTCCGGTAATACCGATCAGGATTTTCTTCCCTTTTAACATATTAGTTTACTCCGGTTTGATTTCCGTTTTGTCTTGGTGAGGATCACGGAAATACACCTTTTTATCGAGAAATTCCTGGATAGCAAGCAAAGTAGGTTTAGGCAACCGCTCATAGAATTTAGCGATTTCAATCTGCTCCCGGTTTTCAAAAACCTCTTCGAGATTATCTCCGGTTGTTGCGAATTCCTCGATTTTCCTGCCTAACTCCTCTTTCATATCTCCGGCGATCTGGTTTGCCCTTTTGGAAAGGATTACAACCGTTTTATAAAGGTTCCCCGATTGCTCATAAAAGAGGTGCTTGTCTCTTGTCACGGCGGTGGTTTCCGTTTTGATCTTTTTAAAATCAACCATGCTTTGAAGTATAATTAAAATTAATTGTTAATTTTCTTTCTGGCGTCCTGATGCATTCCATCGGCATCTTTTCCATACCTGGTTTCCGGATAAAGGTAAATCAGGTCGTTATATGCCTCAATGGCTGCCTGATACCTTTCCAGTTGTTTGTCTTCTATGCTTTTTTCAGCATAATAATAATATGATTTGAGGATGTAATAAAGAATATCCTCCCTGTTTTCTGTATCCGGGTAATCTTTGGTAAGGTTCAGGAAAGCGGTGATGGCAGCCTGATAATGTTCGGTTTTGAGGTACTGTTTGGCAATCTCAAAATCTTTTTTCTCAAGTTTGGCGCGAAGTTCGTCGATAAGCTGGTTACTGGTTTCCTTACGGGAGCTTGCCGGAAATAAGTCGATAAATAATTGCAATTCCTTTATAGCTTCGTATGTAGCGGTCTGGTCGAGGCTGAATTTGGGGGAAAGCAGGTATTGGCAGTAGGCGCTCATAAACATACATTCTTCCGCTCTTTCAGCATTTGGATAACTTTGTGCATAGCGCTTGAAATAATAACTTGCCAGGAGGTACTCATCCTGGTTATAATAACAATATGCATAATAGTAATACATTTGTTCGGCTTTGGCTGTACCGCGGTAAATACCCATCAGGCTTTCAAACAACTGCAGTGCGCGATAATAATCGCCACGCTCATAATAATCGATAGCGGCCTCATATTTTAGCTCATTATCGCTACTCTTCATAATTTTCTGATGTTTACTGCACGATGTAAATATCAGAATTACAATTAATACCAAAAAGATGTACCTGTCTCGAAACATGCCCGCAAAATTAACAAAATAGACGGAAACAAAACGAAAATCAACTGTAAATATTTTGGTTTCATTTGATTTCCGGAAAAAAGAAAAAAAAATCATAAGACGGATAAATTCGGGGAAAGGTTTAACGGGATTCATCAGAATTCATAATTTTGCAGCATAACTTTAAAACTTACGACAGTGGATTTATTTGAAAAGATTGTTAAAAAGCCCGGGCCTCTTGGACAATACCGGAATCATGGGCATGGTTATTACATGTTTCCCAAGCTGGAGGGAGATTTATCGAACCGTATGAATTTCATGGGTAAGGAACGGCTGATCTGGAGCCTGAATAATTATCTTGGTTTGGCTAACCATCCAGAGGTCAGAAAGGCGGATGCGGAAGCGGCAGCCCGCTGGGGTATGGCCTATCCTATGGGAGCGAGAATGATGTCGGGGCAGAGTAATTATCACGAGCAGCTTGAGCATGAACTGGCGAGTTTTGTCGGTCGTGAATCGGCATACCTGCTGAATTACGGTTACCAGGGCATGCTTTCAATCATTGATTCGCTGGTTGATCGTAAGGATGTGATCGTTTACGATTCGGAAGCCCATGCCTGCATTATTGACGGTATGCGTCTTCACTTCGGAAAGCGTTTTGTATATCCTCACAACGATATGCAGAACCTCGAAAAAGAACTGGAAAGAGCCACAAAGATTACTGAAGAAACGGGAGGAGGAATCCTTGTGATCACTGAGGGTGTGTATGGGATGTCGGGCGATTTAGGCAATCTGAAAGAGATTGTGAAAATGAAAGACAAATATAATTTCCGTCTTTTGGTTGACGATGCTCATGGATTTGGCACTATGGGCCCTCACGGGGCAGGCACGGATGAGCATTACGGCGTTCAGGATCAGGTTGACCTCTATTTTGGGACTTTTGCCAAGGCCATGGCAGGTATTGGTGGTTTTATCGCCGGACCGAATGATATTATCTGGCACCTGATGTATAACATGCGTTCCCAGATATTTGCCAAATCCCTTCCTATGCCGATGGTAATAGGTGCTTTAAAAAGACTGCAGCTGGTAAAGGAAACGCCGGAATTGCGTGAAAACCTGTGGAAAATTGTTCATGCATTACAAAACGGCCTGAGAGAAAGAGGTTTTAACCTTGGAAAAACCGAATCACCGGTTACCCCCGTGATTCTTGCCGGTGGTGTTCCCGAAGCTACTCAGATCACGCATGATTTAAGGGAAAACTATAATATCTTCTGTTCCATTGTTACCTATCCTGTCGTGCCCAAAGGGATTATTCTTTTGAGACTCATTCCAACTGCAGTGCATACAATTGAGGATGTTAATTATACCATTGATGCCTTTTCTGTTGTCAAGGAAAAGCTGGATGCAGGAAAATATTCCTCAGGGGAAATGCAATCTATGGTTGTTCATTAGCATGACGAACAGACATAATATATATCTTTACCCTTCCGTAATGAACGGAAGGGTTTTTTGTTTTAGCCGGTAGTAATGGAAAAGAAAAGGAGATATGGATTTGGGTACAGGATATACCGCAGGGTAAGATACCTAAGGTATGTCAGAAAGATTAGAAAGCAGGAAAGGAAAACTCTGCGTCTTGCCCTTCGCCAAGAAAAAAAGGAAATACGGAGAAAGGCTCTGGAACAACATCGTGCTATGAGGCAGGAAGAGATTATGCGGCGAAAGGAGATGAAAGCCCGTGTTCTTGAGGAAAAACACTATCTGGAAAATCAGATACCAGTGGAGAATCCTAACAATCCTGAACTGGATAATATAGCCAGAATGCAGGAAGCGCTTCTCCTGGAAGAACAAAAGAAGAAAAAAGAAGAAACAAAGCGTTACCGTAGAATACTACTTAAACTTATCAAAAGAAGGACATTGGCCTTTTTCCGTTCTCTTAACCGGGAAAATTTTAAACAGTGGGCAAATGAATTCCAGGAGGCCAGGAACATTCGCAAAGAACTTCTTATCATTTTTCTGAATTCAACAGGAATGTTTTTGATGTCATTCCTGGTTATTTTTTATGTTTCTCAGCTTACAGCAGCTATTTCGGCGACATTCTTCGGGTTCTCAACGACGATGAGCTACGACGAAAATTATTACCTCGTAGAAAGGGATGAATGGTATTCCGATCCCGTGAAACTGATCTTTTCTGCAAATCCGGTTATGGCGCTATTTCTTGGATTGGTAGCTCTTATCATTTTTAGTCGCATACGTAACCATCCTGAGTTTGTTAAGTTGTTCTTCTTTTGGGCTTACATGCATGGGATTTTACTTTTCTTTGGCGGGTTGCTGATTGGGACACTATTCAGCATGGGGTTCGGGCACGTGGTGATTTGGTCTTATATCATGGATACAGGTAAGCTGATCTATTCTATTGTAGCCCTGGTTATTATGGTTGTTACAGGATTGCTATCCACACGGTCAGTTTTGATCACCGCCAATACATATTATCGTCAACTTGACCGAAGCAACCGCAGAAGGTTCGTCATGGGGCAGGTCCTTCTCCCCTATCTGGCCGGAAACCTGGTATTGTTTATTTTCTGGCTGCCCAGGATGAGTGTTTATTATCAACTTATTGAGCTTTCTTTCCTGGTTATTGTGGTTGCAATACTGAGTACGTACAGTGCACACAACGATCTTTTTTTCGAGGATGAAGAGAAGAAAGTCACCCTGCATTGGTCGCCATTATTGATTACTCTCGGACTCCTCATCCTGATAAGGATAGTCCTGGGTATTGGCATCACAATTGGTTAGAAGACAGTTACGAGGCTTATCTGATCAGAATTTTTCCTGTTATCATTCGTTTATCCGAGATCACTCTGAGAATATAGGCTGATTCGGCAATATCTTCTGTATTGAGCGTAATTCTGTTAGAATGATTTCCTTCCCATTCCTTTATGGTTTTTCCGGAAAGGGTAGTGAGAATAACCCTGTCGATTTCATCCTCTGATGTTAAAATGAAATATCCCGAGGTAACAGGATTGGGATAAACGGATATTTTTCCCTGGTCAGGCTCATCGGTTACGGAGAACATCCAGATCATCTGTACATCGAGCACGGTTGCTTCCCTGTTGTTAACAATAACATCCTGAAATGTTTGGGGGTAATATCCGGGGACCCTGAAACGAACATCCCAGGTACCTTCGAAGAGCAAGCGGTGGTAGTTACCGTTGGCAACATCAGAATAAACCCAGGAACTATCCTCCTCGTGATTAAGAACAAATACCTCTGCAACCAGCGGTTCACCGCTGTCGGCGTCCGTTACTGTCCCCCTCAGTCCGAAAGTGTTTTGGTCAATATAATTCAGGAATGAGCGGTAGTTGTATTCCCAGAAATTGTTTAGCTGCGATGCGGGAGGGGTTTTATCATCGCTGATTTCGAGGGTAAATTCACGGCACTGGTGGAAATAATTCATATAATCCTGGCGTCCGCCGCTTATCGTATACCATGTATAGCCATTGGTGATGCCGTTATTCATGAAGTTCATGTAGCCTGGGGGGCCATATTCATGCACAGTGTCGGCATATTCGCGACAAACATAAACCCACCAGTTATCATCGGCAGATAGTTTGGCCCAGGTATCCCATGGATAATTGCATACTTCAGCTCCACCATGGATATTGCACGAGGATACGAAATGATTGGCTTCGGCAAGTGCCATAAACACCTCGGTTTCCTTCTGCCATTCGTTTCCATCGGGATGGGGTCCGTCTTCTGGATCCGGGAAATTGCGGTTGATATCCACGCCAAGAGAATTATACCGGGTGGCCCCATAAACGCTTTGGTTTCCACCGGCATAGGTGCCGTCGGGATTGGCCAGGGGATTGATCCATATCTCCACCCCGTCGATCAGTCCGGTTATCCTGGGATCAGTCCCATAGTTAGTGAGCAGGTGATCGATCAAATGGAGCATCAGGACATAACCTGTCAGCTCATCCCCGTGCATGGATGAGGTATAAAGGAACTGAGGTTCTGCCTCCCTGACGCCGGGATTGTCGGTAATTCTGGCCATCATGATTTGCCGGCCCTGGACGGATGTCCCTATACTAAAAACCTCACAGATTTCCGGGAAATCAGTTGCAAATTGTTCCATAATATCTATGTAGGCATCGTACGTGGGATAAAAATTCCAATCGGATATTTCCCTGATATTAACGTTGTCTTTCATCTTCAGGTCTTTAACCTGCATAGAAGGAGGGGTTTCAATTTTATAAGGGATATCCAGTCCCAGGAAGGCATTCCATTCCTGTTTATTGGCATAGGCTTGACCCTGTCCTGTTTCCGGGAAGAAACGGTCGATGGAGACAGTTTTTGATAAAATTGTTATCTCCTCGTTGTCTTGAAGGTTGAAAGAGAAAAATACTTCCGGCCTTCCGTGAAAAACATCTGTTTCCTGGGAAAACAAAGTAAAAACAGGGATGAGGAGGAGGAGTAAGGAGTACAATATAGATTTCATGACGGTTATATTATTAGAGATCAATGAGAGCTGGTAACGAATGCATTTCCACCAGGGTTTGCAGTTTGTTATAGGTGGCTTTGTTAACTTTGACAAGCGGCAGGCGCAGGTTGTTTCCGCACATTCCCATGATATCCAGGGCAGCTTTGATGCCAGAGGGATTGCCGTCTTCAAAGATGGCGTTCATGATATCGAGCAGTGCGTAATGCACGGCTCTGGCTTTTTTCTTGCTACCCCGGATGGCGTTGGTAACCATAAAGGAAAACTCCCGGGGAAAAGCGTTGGCTACCACGGAGATCACGCCTTCAGCACCCAGCATAAGCAAAGGAAAGGTCAGGGCGTCGTCGCCGGAATATACCACGAATTCTTTGGGTTTATCCCGGATGATCTCCATGATCTGCTGGAAGTTACCCGATGCTTCTTTTACCCCGATGATGGTTTCAAACTCAAAAGCAAGCCTCAGCGTGGTTTCGGCGGTCAGGTTGGCGGCAGTCCTGCCAGGTACATTATATAAAATGATAGGCACCGGACAGGCCGTTGTAATATTCTTAAAATGATAATACAAACCTTTTTGCTGAGGTTTGTTATAATAGGGAGTAACAGACAGCACTGCTGCAATTCCTGTAAAATCCTGTGATTTAATATTATCAGTAATCTCCTGGGTATTGTTTCCACCGATTCCCATAACAATGGGCACTCTTCCGTCAACGCTTTCAATGATGTACTCCATCACCGCCTGTTTTTCATCTTTCGATAAGGTGGCTGCTTCGCTGGTGGTTCCGAGGGCAACGATGAAATCCACCTGGTTTTCGATCACATGCTCAATGATCTTTCCCAGTGAGGTAAAGTCGATGGTTCCGTAATTGTGAAATGGCGTAATAAGAGCTACGCCGGTGCCTCTGATTTCATTCACCATAATCAGTTTTTGTTAATGATGGTTAAATAATGAGTTACTTCCTTAATAAATGGTTTTAGCAGGAAAGGTTCTTCCTGTGATATCATGAGGTCGAAGATTGCACGATTGGAAGGGATGTTTCTTCCAACTTTCAATCCTGCCCTGCTGTTTGCTGCAATATATTTTAAAGGATAAAGGTCTCCCCTGCTCAAATCGATAAATACGTCGAAGTTATTCTTCAGGAATTCCCTGACGTACATCCCGCCTGGCTTACCATACCAGTTCAGGTCTTTTTCATAAACAAAATCATAGGTGAGTTTAGGAAGATAGCGGTTTGTGAGAAATTTATCTTTCACATATCCAATAGCTTTAACGCGAATTCCTTTTTTATGCAAAAAATCCACGAATTCAGCTATTTCAAGGTAATCCTCGTCACTTTCCAGGAAATAAGATATCCCAACAGATCCGGCGGAATCAAGGTTAATGACTTTCTTTTTCCTTTCCAAAGAGGAAATATCTTTATTGAGATAGAAGTTTCCGATGGGAATCTTTATAAAGTCAGGGATCTTGATCATTTTTAAAAAACCACTAAGGATGTAAAGGTAAAGATTTTTAATATTCATTACTTTTACAAACAAAAAATCGGTGATTTTAACATTTCTCGGTACCGGTACTTCCCAGGGTGTTCCTGTTATTACCTGCAATTGTACGGTTTGCAAATCCGATGATTTGCGGGATAACCGATTGCGTTCGAGTTTATTGGTGGAAACCGATGGTAAAACCCTGGTTATCGACACCGGTCCGGATTTCCGGCAGCAGATGATTCGCGAGAAAGTTGCTTTCCTGGATGCAGTATTGATAACCCATGGGCATAAAGATCATATCGCAGGATTGGATGATGTGCGTGCGTATAACTATGTAAGTGGCTACCCCATGGATGTTTACGGTTCAGCGGATGCTCTGGAAAACATTAAAAGGGATTTTTTCTACGTATTCTCGAAAAATGCCTATCCCGGCATCCCAAGGATAAACCTCATTGAAATATTTAACCGCGGGTTTTATATCGGTGAAACCCTGATAACCCCTATAGAGGTTGATCATATGAATCTCAAGGTATTTGGGTTCCGTATCGGGGACATGACATATATCACTGATTGCAATCGTATTCCCGAAGCGGAGATGCAAAAGATATCAGGAACCCGTGTTCTTATTCTGAATGCTCTTCGCATGAAACCTCATGTTTCGCATTTCAGCCTGCCGGAAGCGCTGGAAGTCATAGAGAAAATACATCCTGAAAGGGCTTATATTACTCATATCAGTCATCAGCTCGGGCTTCATGCATCTGTGTCGGAAAGCCTTCCTGAAAATGTATTTCTGGGTTACGACGGACTGAAGGTCAGTCTGTGATCTTCCTGGCTCTCCTCAGGTCGAGGAGATTGATGGGATTGGCTCCTATCCCGATAAAATCGTTGTGGATGAAACGCAATACCTCATCGTAATAAAGCACTACTACAGGAGCCTTTTCCATCATGATCCTGTTCATTGTCTGGTAAAGTTCATAGCGTAGTTCGGGATCAACCGTGTTTCGTGCTGTTTCATAAAGTCTGTCGAATAAAGGATCGGTGAAATGCGTGTAATTAGGGCCCGAAGGAGAAAAATTCCGGCTATAAAAAAGGGAAAGATAGTTTTCTGCATCCGGATAATCGGCTATCCAGGAAGCACGGAAAAACTGCACTTTTGAATTTGCAACAAGCTGGGCATTGGTTGCCGGCGGATTCACGCTGATTTCCGTGATGATCCCGAACTCACCAAGCTGGTGTTGTATAAAACGGCAAAGGTCAAGGTAGTCGGATGTTGTAGAAAGAGTTATTTCCGGGTTTTTACCTTCCATTCCAGCTTCACGTAACAACTTTCTGACACTATCGGGCCGGTAATCATATCCCTTCATTGCGCCGGTATCAAAAGAAGGCAGTCCGGGAGGAACTATCCCATAAATACCAGGTGTTCCAATGTTATTTCGGAGATAACGAATCATGCGTTTGCGGTCAAATCCGTAATTTATAGCCTTTCTGAATTTGACGTTTTTAATGAAGGCTGATTTACCTGCATCATGAGTGGTATCAAGTAAAAATCCCAGGTATTCATTATTTAGGTAAGGTGTTTTCAGGAGATAACAATGTTTGTTGTATTTGGGATTGAGCTGACCTCCCGGGGTAAGTATTTCATCCTTGTATGAGGGATCCAGACCGGACAGAAAATCCAGGTTTCCTTTCACAAATTCGAGGAAAGCAGCCTGTTTATCCATCAGGAAAGTGACAGATACTGCATCGAGGTAAGGCAGCCTCTCCCCTGTTGTGTCGTATTCAAAGTACAGGTCGTTTTTTCTGAAAACAAGCTTTACTCCTTCTTTCCAGTACTGAAAACGGAAAGGTCCTGTTCCGCAGGGCTGGCTCCGGAAGTCCTTGCCTGCTTTTTCCACTATATCCCATGGGATTACAGAGCAATACTTCATGGATAGTATTCCCAGGAAAGGCGGAAAAGCTTCATTCAGTCTGATTACAAAGGTTGAGTCATCAGGAGCCCTGAAAGCGGAATCGGCCGGCATTTTTACCTGGGCGAAGACCCAGGCGCCGGGTGAGGCTGTCTGAGGGTCGATGATCCTGGAAAAACTGCGGACAAAATCACCTGCTCTGACCTTTCTGCCCTGCCCTTCAGGAAACATAGGATGATCGTGAAAAAAGACATCCTGCCTAAGATGAAAAGTATAGGTTTTTCCGTCATCGGAAATATCCCAGGAACGGGCTATTGCCGGACGTATTCTGAGTGAGTCATCGGCTTCCACCAAACCGTTGTAGAGCATGTTGCAGGCCCAGATATTGGCAAGATTCCTGGAATAAGCCGGATCCAGGGAAGTGATGCCTCCCGCTTCGTTGTAACGGAATACTGTTTTTTTGTCTTCAGTTTCCTTTGGACCGGAACAGGAAATGAGAAAAAGTATTAATATGATAACATGATATCTTTTCGCAAAGATCATTAATGGGATTTTTACCAGAGCAAATATAAGGAAAGTCCTCTCTGATCTTAACTATCCTTTATTCCCAGCTTGTATAATCTTTTAAGCCAACGTTGTCGCACGGCCGGGGTCGATTTCCTGACAGACCCTATCAGTGTTGTTCTCACCGGATGAACTCCGCAGAATTGCAGGATAGCGTTTTTCATGGCGCGGATGCCCGGTGCGCGATATACCATGCGATAATACCATACGGGATTATCCATGGTGACGATGATGCGTGCCGTTTTCCCGCGAAGAAGGCGTTCGGGCCTTGATGATCCTTTCCTGTAACGAAATGCGAAACCCGGCAGGAAGGTACGATCGATGAAGCCTTTGACCATAGCCGGGAAGGTAGCCCACCAGTTTGGATAGATAAAAACCATATGATCACACCATACGATATCTTCCTGTGCCCGGGAGATGTCTTCTTCAGGCTTTGACTGTATGCGGTATCCGCCCGAGAGGTTGAGGTTAAACTCAAGATCGTTCAGGTTGATCTGACGTATCTCAGCCCTACCTACTTTAGCCCCCCGGAGATACTCCCCGGCAAGGTCATCCGAAAATGTGTCCCGAACGGGATGTCCATAAATAATAAGGATTTTCTTCACTGCGCGATTTCCATGTTTATAGCAATTTGAACATAACACGTGCAGGAGTATTTTGTTCAGGAACAACGCTTATGATAGCTGGGTAGGTTTGATGTCGAGGTTCAGGGGGTGGCTAACCTTTTCCTGGAGCAAGGCCAGGTCTATTACCTCGATCATCTGATCGATGTAATGGAAGTGTAGTCCTTCAATATAGTCTTTTTTTATCTCCTCGATATCTTTTCTGTTTTCTTTCGAAAGGATGATGTCTTTGATTTTTGCTCTTTTGGCTGCCAGTATTTTTTCTTTGATTCCTCCCACCGGCATTACTTTGCCGCGCAGGGTGATTTCTCCTGTCATGGCTATCTTCGACCGGACCTTTCTTTGTGTGAAGGCTGATGCCAATGCCGTGAACATGGTTATTCCAGCAGAAGGTCCGTCTTTAGGGGTTGCACCTTCGGGGACATGGATGTGTACGTTCCAGCGGGAGAAGATATCCGGGTCGAGGCCCAATTTCTCCGAGTGTGACTTCAGGTATTCATAAGCTATGGTTGCTGACTCCTTCATAACATCACCGAGGTTACCGGTCATGGAAAGGGTTCCTTTGCCCCGGCTGAGGCTTACTTCCACAAAGAGTATCTCTCCTCCTACCATAGTCCAGGCCAGACCGGTTACGACTCCGGCCACATCGTTACGCAGGCTTTTCTCTTTCTGGAATATGGGTGCACCCAGGATTTTTTCAAGTTCGTCGGAGTTTACCTTTTTATTGTATTCCTTTCCCTGGGCTATGTATTTTGCTTTGTTGCGTATCACTTTAGCCAGTACCTTCTCCAATGACCTTACCCCGGATTCGCGTGTGTAATCATCGATGATCTTTTCAATCACGGGTTTTGAAAAAGTAAGCTGTGACCGCGAGATGCCATGGTCGGTGAAGATCTTGGGCAGCAGGTGCCGGCGTGCGATCTCCAGTTTTTCCTCCAGGAGGTATCCGCTCAGGTCGATCACCTCCATCCTGTCGCGAAGGGCAGGATGTACGGTGAGCAGAGTATTGGCTGTGGAGATGAACAGTACCCTGCTGAGATCGTAATTGATCTCAAGGTAATTATCGTAAAACTCCTTATTTTGCTCGGGGTCAAGTATTTCCAGGAGGGCGGCCTGGGGGTCTCCTTGTATATTGTTTCCGCTCACTTTGTCGATCTCATCGAGAACGAAAACGGGGTTGGACGACTTAGCCTTACGCATGCTTTGTATGATCCTTCCGGGAAGTGCGCCAATGTATGTTTTCCTGTGTCCCCGCAGTTCGGCTTCATCGCGTACACCACCCAGGGACATGCGTATGTATTTTCGTCCCAAAGCCCGTGCAATAGATCGTCCCAGTGATGTCTTCCCTACTCCCGGAGGTCCTACCAGGCAAAGGATAGGCGCCTTCATGTCTTTCTTCAGCTTTAAAACCGCCAGATGTTCTACGATCCTGTCTTTAACCTTTTCCAGTCCGTAATGGTCTTCATCCAGGATGGCCTGGGCATGGTCGAGGTCGAAATTGTCGTCGGTATATTCGTTCCAGGGCAATTCCACCAGCATCTCCAGGTAATTAACCTGTATGGAGTATTCGGCAGCCTGGGGATTCATGCGTTGAAGCTTCTTCAGCTCCTTGTCAAAGGCTTCTGCAACATCATCCGACCATTGTTTCTTCAACGATTTCTCATGCAGTTCTTTTACTTCCTGTTCGTAAGGACTTCCTCCCAGTTCTTCCTGGATAGTCTTTAACTGCTGATTCAGGAAATAATCTCTTTGTTGTTTATCGAGGTCGACCTTTACCTTGTTTTGTATCTGATTCTTCAGTTCTATTAGTTGAAGTTCCCTGGTGAGAGCCTCCAGCACTTTGTTGGCCCGTTTCTTCAGGTCGGTGATTTCAAGCAGCTTTTGCTTGTCTTTAAGGTCTATATTCAGGTTGGATGAAGCGAAATTGATCAGGAATACGGGGCTTTCGATGTTTTTTATGGCGAAAGCAGCATCGGAAGGGATGTTAGGACTCATCTTGATGATCTGTATGCTGAGATCTTTCAGAGAGGAAATGAGTGCATCGAAGGTCTTGTCGCCGACGGGATTTACATCGTGGGTTTCGTAAGGACCTGTCATGGCCTTAAAATAGGGTTCCGATTGGAGCATCTTCATGATGCGGAACCGTTTCTTGCCCTGGATAATAGCGGTAGTACTTCCGTCGGGCATCTGCAGTATTTTTATAAGGTATGCTATGGTACCGACCTTGTTGAGGTCTTCGTAGCCGGGGTCTTCTACATCATGGTCTTTCTGGGCTACTACACCGATCACGCGGTTACCTTTGTATGCTTCCTTGATAAGTCGTATGGATTTATCGCGGCCTACGGTAATAGGGATCACCACACCCGGGAATAAAACGGTATTGCGCAGAGGCAGTACAGGAAGCGTTTCCGGTACTTCCTCTGCATTCATGATCTCCTCATCTTCCGAAGAAAGCAAAGGAATAAATTCGGTTTCGTTATCGATAAACTCTGAAAAATTCATGTCAAAAAGTGGATCCATAGAAAAAAGTCAAATTGTCAGTAAAATTAATGAAGACCGCCTAAGTGTCTTTAACGGCTTTCCTCGTAACCTTAGTAAATGGATTGTCGCCAGGCTTTCTTATACGTCAACATGCATGCCAAAGTTCGGATGCAGGAAAGATTTGACAGATTGTCTTGTCAATCCATCAGTCTTTTGTTTGAGCGGGTAGTTTCATACACATGTTTGAGTATTCTGCGTTCGATGTCATCCAGGACGATGTCCCTGCGCTGGTAGACCCTTTCGGCCACTTCCATAGCCCTTTCGAACTTGAATGTAGAGAAGCCCATGGTTCCTCCCCAGACAAATGAGGGAATGAAGTTACGCTGGAATCCGGGACCGAAGATGTTGGCACTAACGCCGACGACGGTACCGGTATTGAACATGGTATTGATCGCGCATTTGGAGTGATCGCCAAGGATTAATCCACAGAACTGCAGGGAGGTGGGGATGAAGGTCTGGTCGGGATAACTCCAAAGTCTTACCTCATCATAGTTATTTTTCAGGTTGGAGTTATTGGTATCGGCGCCAATGTTGCACCATTCACCGATCACGGAATTACCGATAAAGCCATCGTGGGCTTTGTTGGAATAGCCCAGAAATACTGAGTTATTCACTTCACCTCCCACTTTGCAGTATGGGCCGAAGGTGGAAGCGCCATATATTTTGGCACCCATTTTTATCACGGCATGGTCGAGCAAGGCAAAGGGGCCGCGTATCATGGCACCTTCCATGATCTCTGCGTCACGGCCAATGTAGATGGGTCCTGATGAGGCATTAAGGTAAGCCATTTCCACTTTAGCACCTTCTTCGATGAAGATGTCGCTGCCGTTGATGCGATTACTTTTAGGTATGGGAGCAGATTTCCGGCCCTCGGTGAGAAGTCGGTAGTCTTCCTCCATGGCGGCACCGTTGAGGGAGAAGATATCCCAGAGATGGTTCAGCTTCAGGAAGGAACCGGCAGCTTCCAGCTCCTCTACGGGTGAGGCTGAACTGTCGACCTTATCGAGGTCTTCCAGGAGGTCCTCCTCACTGACATGCATCGCAATGATAATACTTTGAGAAACCAATGCCTGCCGGGGTTTAAGGGCGGCAACCTGAGCGGCAAGACCAGCATTGGGAATCACTGACCCGTTGATCAGAATGTTCACTGCCTCCTTTTTCATGGGAAACTTTTCACTGAGATATGGCTCGGTAAGAGTCGATGTTGGTGAACCAAGGTATCTTTCCCATTTTTCGCGGATGGTGAGAATCCCGACCCGAATGTCGCAGACCGGTCTGACAAAAGTAAGAGGCAGGAGGTAATTTCTGCGGAAGTTGTCGAAAATGATGTAATTCATCCTGTAAAACTTGTTGCTTGAATAACTATTTCAATGCAAAAATAACATTATAAAACATATAGAAGAAGGAGCACCCAAAAATATGACGAATAGGCAAATAAAAAAGGCCCCTTATGAGGGCCTTTCATAAAATGCCTTTAACAGGAATTATTTATTCTTGTTTTCGAAGTGTTTCTTGTACTTGTTCATGAACTTATCGACACGACCGGCGGTATCGACGAGTTTCATTTTTCCTGTGAAATATGGGTGGGAAGTATTGGATATCTCCAGCTTAATGAGCGGGTATTCTTTACCGTCTTCCCATTCGATGGTTTCTTTAGTCCTGGCAGTGGATTTTGAAAGGAAGGCATAGCCGTTCGACATGTCTTTGAAAACCACGAACCTGTAATCTTTTGGATGAATATCTTTTTTCATAATGCTACCTGAAAATTTTGAGCGGCAAAGGTAATGTGAATTTGGAGAATATGCAAGAGGTGGGAAATTTTTTTTTCTGGCAGCAGGCTACAGGTTTCAAGGAGCAGGGAGTTTGGGTTATGGGTTATGGGTTATGGGTTATGGGTTATGGGTTGGGGAAAATTGTATTGCATTTTGTTATTTTTTTTATCTTAGTGTGAGTTTTTGTTAATTTGAAGTTTATCAGGTGGGGTAATAAAAAAAAACAAACAAATGGGTCACAGGTACAAAATTTTCCCCGAGAGAAATTTACTGGTGGATATTATGCAAGGACCGGTAAGGTTTATCGATTTGGAAAGAATTTATAAACATGAAATAATGGATAAGAATTTCAAACATGTTCGGAAAGTCTTATCAAATATCGTTGATGCTGATTTTCAATTATCAATGGAAGAAGTGAAAGGGTTTATTGAAATGATGATGCAACCGGATCCCGACCCTTCTTTTCGATGGGCCATTCTCACAAACACACCCCGGGAAACAGCTCTTTCCATGATCTTAAAAAGCGAGATATACTTTAGTAATGTTGTCGGAGTTTTTTACACCTTAAACGAATGCAACCGGTTTTTGGAAATCTCTTTTAAAAGTGATGAATTTGAGGATGAGGATTTTATTGTTCTGGATTGAAAAATTCTCATATTTTGTGGAGAAAGGAATTCTCCTGTCAATAATCCCAACAATCCGTATTTGTTAAAAGCGTATCAATTAAACATTCTATAAAAAATGAAATACCTTTTCGGTCTTATAATTCTTATACACGGAGTCATACACATCCTGGGTTTTCTTAAGGCTTTCTCGCTGGCTGAAATCAATAGTTTAACACTGTATATTAATAAATTTCAGGGCATTGCCTGGCTGGTTTCGGGCTTGATTTTAATAGCATACCTGATCTTATATTTATCGCACAACCCGTTTTCCTGGCTGGTAGGGGTTGTAGCGGTAATTGTTTCGCAGCTATTGATCATTTATTTCTGGAAAGATGCGAAGTTTGGCAGTATACCCAATGCATTGATTTTGATTTTGGCAATTGTTTCCTATGGACAATTTAGTTTTAACAGGCTGGTACAAAGAGAAACAACGTCTCTGATAAATAGTGTTCATATATCACCGGATAGATCGGTATCCGAAGATGACCTGGGAAAATTACCGGAACCGGTGAAAAGGTGGTTGCAGAATTCCGGAATGATAGGGAAACGCTATATTATGCTTGGAAAGGTTATTCAGCGGGCCGAAATGAAGATGAAGCCGGAACAACAAAAATGGCTTGATGCAAGTGCAGTTCAATACACAGCTATCGATTTGCCGGCTTTTATCTGGTCTGTTGATGTGAAGATGAACGGTTTGATGTTTTTTCTGGGAAGAGACAAATTTGAAGGTGGAAAGGGAGAAATGCTTATCAAACTGAATGCCCTGTTAAATGTAGTAAACGAACATGGTGAGAAACTGAACGAAGGGACGATTCAGCGATACCTGGGGGAAATGGTTTGGTTTCCTTCGTTAGCACTTAGTGAATATATTTCCTGGGAACAAGTGAATGACACAACGGCAAAGGCTATCATGCAATACAAAGGTACCAAAGGCAGCGGTACTTTTCGCTTTAACTCCAACGGTGATTTCGTTAGCTTTTCTGCAATGCGGTATATGGGAAATGAAATAGAATCCAGCAGATATGAATGGGTAATGCTGGTCGAAGAGTATAAAACATTTGATGGAATCAAAGTCCCTTCAAAAATGAGTGCAACGTGGAAACTCGATGAGGGGGATTGGACATGGCTGAAATTGGAAGTTACAGATATAAAGTACAATGAAAATTGTATACGGTAAAAACCAGGTATTGATGATTATTGGCTGTAAATGAGGAGTGATCCCGCTGGGATTCGAACCCAGGACCCACGGCTTAAAAGGCCGTTGCTCTACCGGCTGAGCTACGGAATCGGCTTGTAAAAAGCGGGTGCAAAAATAGAAAGATTTCGTTAGAAAACAAAATTATTTCTTGAGTCGTTTTTCGATTGGTGAATCACGAATCAAGAATCAAGACTCACTTCAACTGTTGGTGTATCCACGAAGCCCCTTCATAGAAAGCACGCGGTGCCACGGAGACATGCACGGTACCGGCCCAATCGTTCACAGGGGGCCATTCAACATAGGTGATATTGGTGGCACCGGCAATAGAAAATGCTGCTTTGGCAGTCTCAAAATTGCCGAAAGGCACGCAATCGTCGTTTTTACAATGCCAGAGAAGCATGGTTGTTTGGGGCTGCCAATCCGGGTAAGTGTTATTTTGCCAGAGTATTTTATGAGGATTGCTTCCTGTATCCTGGAGCGCAGCTATAAACCGTGTGGTAAATACCTCTTTCAGGATGTGGGAAGACGGCATGATGCTATTAACTACATCCGTACTGTAAAATCCGGTGGTGTACTTGGGGATATTTGTATTATAGGGAACCTTCAGCATGGAATCATAAATAAAATCAGCCGGGTATATTGTGTTGTATCCTACAAATAACATGGGCAGGAAATAGGGGACAGGAAAAGGATTATCACTCAGCATGACATTCATCATGGCTCCGGTCAGGTCGTAGGGACCATCCATACAAACCGCACCCTTCATTGTGACACCTCTTTTTTCCAGTTCACGGGTAGCTGCCATGGTCACAAAACCGCCTTCGGAATAGCCGTATGTAAATACATTTCCATCCCATTTTACCCATTTATGGTTATTGTCTTTGATCGTATTGATCCCCACCTGCACCATATCTGCGGTGGCAGTAGCAAGTTTTTCACGGACACAATACGGATGATTCTCACCTACATCGCCCCCCATACCCTGGTAATCGGGCATTACGATGGCCCATCCATACCGTGAAGCCATTATATCGGCTATGATGACCTCAGCAAAATTACCCCAGTCCGAAGGATTATAGTTCGACTTCCACTTCGAAGGAGCATATTTCTTCAGAAGTTCAGTCCCATGATTAACGGAAATAAGCGGAGTGTTTACACGAGAACCAATTAAACGATAAGGATAAATGAACAATCCTGTTAGTTCGATCGGATTTCCCTTATTGTCGGTTGATTTGTACTTGACTACCTCGTGTGCAATGAGATAAGGTAAGATATTCCCCGTCTCCTGAACAATGGAATAGTACAAGTCATGATAATCAAACTCGTCAGGATCATCGGTTGTCATCAGGATCTGATCCATCACATCCTCAATGTTAAGTTCAGTACGTTCCACAACAGTGAATCCTTCCGTGTTATTCAACGGACTCACTTCGGTGTCATCATCATCTTTGGAGCAGGAAAACAGGATGACTGAGAAAACAATCAATGCCATCAAAATGGCTACATGGGATACTGTCCGTCTGCCACCAGCAGCAGAGGAAAGAAACGACTTTTGCTTTTTCATTCTTTGACCTTTTAAGTTACAGATATAATGATTTTAAATTGAAGCCCATCCACCCTTTCTGGAGGATATCGGGTTACATTCCGAATCAAATATAATACATATTGCATGTAAATGAAAGGAATGTGTGTAAAAAATGATGGAAATTAACTGGAATGGGGGACTGGGGACTGGGGACTAGGGACTAGGGACTGGGAACTAGCTACTGGGAGCTGGGTCTGGGTTCGGTCCCCAGCTACCCAGTCCCCAGCTACCCAGTACCCAGTACCCAGTACCCAGTACCCAGTACCCAGTCCCCCTTTTTTCATTTCACCAAAAACAAATACCCCTTCCCTTTTAATGTTACGATCTCAATGGCAGGGTCTTCGTTGAAATAATTTCTGAGCTTTCGGATGTAAACATCCAGCGTTCGGGAATTGAAGAAGGAATCATCTCCCCAGATCTTCAGCAGGATATCTTTGCGGTCAACAATCTTATTCCTTTTAAATGCAAGCATTCCAAGCAATTCCATGTCGCGCTGGGAAAGTTTAATGATTTTTTTCAGGGTATGCAATTCATACCGGTCGGGATAGAGAATATATTTTCCCAGGATGATTTCATCAGGCAATGCTATTTCGTCTTTCGTTTGCGGCCCTGAGATGCGCAACTGGTTATGGATACGCACAATCAGTTCTTCCATGCTGAAGGGTTTGCGGATATAATCGTTGCCACCTGCTTCAAATCCTTTTACCAGATCCCGGGTTTCCGTTTTTGCAGTAAGGAAGATCACCGGCAGAGACGGATGCTGTTTTCTGATTTCCCTGCAAAGTGTGTAACCGTCGATGTTGGGAAGCATTATATCCACCACACAGACATCGGGTTGAAAACGCGAAAGGACTCCAAGAACATGTGCACCATCCGTCCTCCAGTCAACATCAAACCCCTGGTTTTGCAAGGTTTCTTTTACAATTTTACCCAAACTGGGTTCATCTTCTATATATAATATCCTGGTTTTCAATTCCTGGGAATTTTTATAATAAATAGGGCCCCGCCTGTGGCATGATTCCGTGCAGAAACAGATCCTCCATGTTGCCTGATTATCATGGCAGCATAGCTTAAACCCAATCCGTATCCCTTCACGTCATGTAGGTCTCCTCCGGGAACCCGGAAAAACTTATCAAATATCCGGTTAAGATATTCTTCCGGTATACCTTTCCCATTATCCCTGATATTGATGGTAATTTCCTTTTTGCCGGAAATAAGTTGAATTTCAATCTCAGGTTTGTCGTTCCCATATTTCACCGCATTGTCGAGAATATTGATCATCACTCCCCGAAAATGCAGAGGATCGGCAAGGATGCTCAGGTCCTCCCCTTCTTTGATTATTCTGATATTCAGTTCGCGCCCGGGGTTTAGCGATCGGATGACATCTGCTGCCTCTTCAGCAAGTTTTCCTGCATCAATATCTTCCCGGTTCAGGAATGAGTTATCGTTTTCATAGATGGAAACCTTGAGAATTTGATCAATGAGTTTTTCAAGTCTGGTCATTTCCTTTTCAGCCAATGCTAGATACTCCGCCGAAATAGCCCGATCCTGTTTTAGATTAAATCCATTCAGGGCTTCAAGGGCAACTTTGACCGTTGAAACCGGCGTTTTTAACTCGTGGGATATATTGCTTACAAAACTGTTTCGCATCCGGTTCAGACGGATCTGATTTTTCAGGTTCCTGAAAGCAATGGTAAAAGAAAGTCCGGTAAGTATCAGTAAAAACAAGGCAAACAGGAAAGAAGGCGCTGTTTCTTTCAAGACGCTCAAACCGTGATTGCGTATATCAGCTTTCAGGACGTAATTCGATGCGGATTTTATGTAAACAAAATCACCCGCATGTCCGGCAGGCTTATCCTTTAACCGGTTGTATGTTGTCCAGCCAACGTTCAGAATGGGATCCAACTGCATTACCTTTCCTGAGAATATTCTGCGGAACCGGGATGAATCTTCAAGTTGTCCGGGAAAAAAGGTGGAATCTGAAGCGATATATACCGAGTCTTCAACTTTTTGCACCAGCAAACGAACTCCATGGAGTATGACATCGTGCTGTGATTGTATCATGAGTTCCTTGGGATTCATTCCATCTTGACCAAAGAACATAGAATCTTCGGTGCAAATTGTAATGAATTTTTTGCCATCACTGATTGAATCTGACATCATGAATCGATTGCCCGTTTTTCCCTTGAATTTCCAGGTCAGTACCGTATCTCTTTCAATACCTTCAGGATATCGCAGATGTATTTTATCAGCAATAACAGGGTTCACAACCTTTAACAAGAGCAGGGAATCCAGTACCTCCATCCCTGATTCATCAAATTTGCGCATCAGTTCCTGATTCAGCAAATCACTTTCTTTTCTGAATTCCGATAACAGCCATTGAATGACAAAGATGGTAAGGACGATCTGGCTGATGATCATCAATATTCGTATGGCCGGTAGCTTACGTGAATGTTTTTCAGGATTCATATAAATACAAATTCAACACAAAAATAGGCCATTAGCATGAAATTCCTGAATCTGTTAACCTTAATTAACATTGATTAACCTGGTATTAACCTCATCGGGTGTTAAGACAGGATAAATTTGGTGCCTGAACTTTAAAATTTTACATTATGAGAACACAGACATTATTTTTCATTGCCGTGTTGATGGCGGCAGTTTCAATGGCCCAGGAAAAGACATCGGGAAAAATCGTTTTTGAAGAAATAGTAAAACTAAACATAACCCTGGATGATACATCTTCTCAGATGGCCAGGATGCTTCCGAGGGAGCGGAAAACAGAAAGGGTGCTTTGGTTTACACCCGACAAAACTCTTTACAGGTTATATGATGGCAATTCGGGTGAAGAGGTCACAACGCAGGAGATGGAAGGGGCAAATGTGATGGTAAGGATGATACAGCCTGACGACAGGATATTTACCGATCTGGAGAAAGGTACTCTGACGGAACAAAGGGATTTCATGTCCCGCATCTTCATTATTGAAAATGAGATACAGAAAAACCCATGGAAACTTACTGGGAACCAGACCCGCATCCTGGATTATGCTTGCCAGGAAGCCAAAATGATGAGGGACAGCACGGAGATCACAGCCTGGTTCACAGCCGAGATCCCTATGTCTGCCGGGCCGGGAACCTTTACCGGCTTGCCGGGAATGGTACTTTCAGTGAATATCAACAATGGCACCCGGACCATAACAGCAAAGTCGGTTGATTTCATTGCACCGGGTGATGATGATATTGCAAAACCAAAAAAAGGGAAGAAAGTCAGCCAGGAGGGATTCGACCTTATCGTTGAAGAGAAGACGCGCGAAATGCAGGAGCAGTATGGAGGAGGTGAAGGAAATGTGGTGATCAGGATAAGGCAGTAATAACGGCAGTGAATCATGAAAACGTGGATCAGTCATTATCCGGCAGCATCGATACTGCTCATTCTACTGTTCGCTGTTGGCGGCCTAAAAGCGCAGACCTATGGCATCCATGGCAGGATCCTAGATGAGCAGGGTGCTCCCCTCTGTTACGCAACCGTAACCCTGCTACATCCTGAAGACTCCACTCTGGCATTTTATGGGATCAGCAACCCGGAAGGAGAGTATAATATTTCCAGGATTACCGGGGGTGAATACCTTCTTCAATCTGCTTATGTGGGCCTGGAAACATTTTACCGCCGACTCCGTTTTCCCCTGCCGCAGGGTGAAACGATGGAGACCATTATCATGAAAAGAAAGGCTGTTAACCTACCGTCGGTCGAAATCGAAGCCGAAAGGATACCCTTCCTGATAAAGGAAGACACCATCGAGTATAGTGCAGGGTCATACCGAACACGTCCGGATGCCGTAGCGGAGGATCTTCTCAGGCAACTGCCGGGGGTGGAAGTCGACCGGAACGGAAATATACGGGCCATGGGAGAAGACGTAAGAAATGTACTTGTTGACGGGAGGGAGTTTTTTAGCAGTGATCCCAAGGTGGCCACAAGAAATCTTCCTGCACGGACTATCGATAAGATCCAGGTTTATGACAAAGCTTCGGATCAGTCGGAACTCACCGGAATTCCTGATCTGCAGAAAAACAAAACCGTCAACATTGTCCTGAAGGAAGAACATAAAAGCTCATGGTTCGGGAATCTGAAGGGAGGTTTTGGAACAGGAACCCATTATCAGGGCAGCGGGAAATTATATCGATTCGACAAAAAGAACCAGTTTGCAGCCCTTGGTATGGTTAACAATATTAATCAGTTTGGTTTCAGTTTCCAGGATTATCTTGATTTCAGCGGTGGTATACAGAACATGATGAGCAGCGGAAATACGGCGAGGATAACCATTTCCAGTGATGGGGGGCTTCCTGTTGATTTTGGGCAGGAAACGAGGGGGTTGGTGACTACCGGTGCCGGAGGCCTCAACTATTCCTATGAACCTGTAAAAGACAACAGGTTTAATGTGAGTTACCTTGGAAACGTAAACGGTAAAAAGGAGGATGGCACCATACATACCGAGAATTATGCAGGAAGCAGCTCATTTATTCAGGATGAGGAGAGTAAGACCAGCAGTACGGAAGGGGCCCATCAGGTAAACCTTGGCTGGAAGAACAGAAGCGACAGCATTGTCAATTATGGTATCCAGGGAAAGTTTGCATTAAGCGGAGGAAGCGGGCAAGCAGAAAATGAGATACGCAGCTACAGCGGCGACACCCTGATGAATATGCTGGATGGTCTGAATAACAGCAAAACCAGGCAACTGGCAGGCGATCTCCGTGCAAACTGGATGAAGAAGGGAAAGGGGAAACTGAAACTATGGAAAACAACAGCGGACATATCCTACAGCCGTGAACTGAACCGTTCAGACTGGGAAAACATCACCCGGTTTTTTGGTACTCCCCTTCCTTTATACGAGAACCAATATCTCCGCAATGAAGTAAATCGTCTGGATTATGCCCTGGATCCGTCTCTGTTGCTTCAAATCGGAAAACGTGCGTATATTGAGCCGACAATAACAGCTGGGGAAGAGAAGGAATGGCTTTCAAGGGAGCAGGGAATACCGGGAAACCCGGAGCAACGGATCGACTCTCTAAGTCCCGAATTCGATAGTAAATATCTTTATGTTCGACCCGGAATTACCTTTAAATACAACACGAAAAAGACACAGACCAATATCAGTGCTTCGGTTGAGACAGGCCGGACATCAAACAGACTGGCCGGTACCGGAGATGTTTCTTCGCCTTTGTTTTATATATTGCCTGGTTTTTCCTGGGAATACGAATACAAGACAGGGAGCCGTATTACCTTCTTTTACAGCTCATCGGTGAACACACCCGGTATCCGGCAATTGCTGCCCGTTGCCAACACCAGCAATCCGCTGTATCTGATGGCAGGAAACCGCTACCTGAAACCTGAATACAGCCATAATGTAGCAGGCCAGTGGTTTCTGTACGATGCGTTTACCTTTACAACCCTTTTCGTGACATTGAGCGGGGCATATACACAGGATAAGATCAGTTACTCAAGGAACATCGACAGCCGGCTTGGACAAAGCACAACGCTGATCAATGTTCCTGACGACTATTCGGCTTCTTTAAGATCTGACTTCAGCCGGCCGGTACGTAAACTTGGGATAAACCTGAACCTGGGTATCCGTGAATCCTGGAATAAATCATATTCGATGGTAAATGGGGCCCGGAACTCCAATATCAACTGGAATCATTCCATACGCTTCAGTGTTGATAACCGGAAAAAGGAGAAGATTGATATCAGCGCCGGTACTGAGTTCGACCTCACGAATGCACGTTACCGTGGTGATGAAAACCTGAATAACGACTATTTCAACCTTGTGTATTTCGGGGAGGTACAATATTATCCTCACCCAAGATGGAATTTCATGGTTAACGCCGAAGTCAGCAATTACAACGCGGAAAGCTTCGGTGATGCCGTAAGCATACCCCTGCTCAGGGCGGAGATCAGTTATTATTTCCTGGAAGACAAGCGGGCAATTTTGAAACTGGAAGCCTATGACCTCCTGAACAGGAATACCGGCATAAGCCGTGTAAGCGAGCAAAACTATCTGAGAGAATCGCGCTATACCATGATGGGCCGTTATGTTATGCTTTCGCTGACATATCGCTTGAACCGGTTTGGGGGGAATGAGGGGTGGCTACAAATGAGGAGGTGATTTTTGAAGCAAGGGCAAACCCTTGCTTTTTTCGTCATATTTCCTTATATTTATGCCATTCAATTTATTTAAAACCAGCAATTTATTAACCCCAAATCCCAACAAAATGAAAACCCTTACGATCATCATGGTATTCTGTCTGGTAACGGCAGGATGGCATGCATCCGGATCCATATTTAAGCCGGAGAGCAGTTCCGATGACTTTATCAAAGCCAGATCGCTGGCACAATCTTATTTTATAAAGGAAATAGCAAATTCCGGCCTTTTCGAAACAGCACTTCCCGCAGGAACGCCGTTTTTTCTGCGGCAAGCCGATAACGGGCACAGGCAGCAGGTACGCTTCCTGAAAAACTCAGGAGGAGAAATGTTGCTGGAAACCCTTTTCCAGGAATGGGATCAGGGTTACTGGGTAAATGAAAGCCTTCAGTTAAATTATTACGATGGAAGCCTGTATCTCATTTCAACAGAACTATACACCTGGGATGAAAACACCTGGAAAGTATCCTCCCGGACCCTTTATACCAATGACCCACAAGGCACTATTCTTGAGGCAATGACACAGGTATGGGATCCGGATGGTTCGGTATGGGTTGATTTTATTCATATGGTATATACTTATAACCCGAATGGAATGCCATCGGAACTCTTCATGGAAATGTACTTCGGAGGTTTCTGGATGAATGCATCAAAGTTTTTCTTTACCTGGGATGCCCAGAATAACTTGTTAAACACACTACAGCAAAGCTGGGATATGATCGGTTCTGTCTGGGTAGATGAGCAAAAGGAAACCTATTACTATGATGCCGGATATAACATCCTGGAAATCCTTGAAGAAGAATGGGACGGAGCAGCCTGGGTGAACGAATACCGGGAACTGTATTATTACAATGCGCAGGGCCAGAACAGTGAAAAAGAATCGTATTACTGGGATGGAGCCTGGGTTCATGATTATCATTTTATTTATACTTACGGGGTGACAGGACTTATAGACGAAGAACTGCAGGAATATTGGAATGGAGCGAACTACGTAAACCACATGAAAATCTTTTTTACCTATGATGTTAGCGGAAGACTGACGGAAGAGCTTGCCATGCGCTGGGCCACCAAATCCAAGGGATGGGAGAATGAGGATCGTATACAACTTACCTATGGACTTGTTGGAACGGGCGATATTACAACTGATCATTCGCTGGAAATAAACCTTTTCCCCAATCCTGCATCTTTGTATGTGAACGTAGTTATCTCGGGTGAAGTAGTTCAGGATGAAGTGTTCAGCTTATCCACCATCACCGGGCAGACACTTTTAGAAATCCCTGTCTCGGAAGAAAAAACCCGTACAATTGACATAAGCCGCTTTAGCGAGGGTCTTTACATTTGGACATTAAGTTCCTGTAAAGGAAAAAGGTGCGGAAAGCTGGTGGTCAAATAATGTTGATCGTGGTTGCAAGGGAAAGGTCAAGGTACATGTTGCAGGTTGCAGGTTGCAACCTGTAACATGTAACCTGTATCAATATATTTATCTTTACTGAATTCCTTGAAATTCCTTTTTCTTTTTCATTACCTTAGCAATCAATATTAACTTAAGCTTAGCGAAATGAAAAAGATAATTACTCTTTCAACGGCTCTGATCATGGTATATGGAGCCTTTTCACAGGAAATACCTTTGCTTCCAAAGGAACGTTTGCATCAAGCCGTTCAGGTTGAATACAGCATACCTTCCGATGAACCGGTACTTC
>JAHJRE010000108.1 GCA_018831055.1 Bacteroidota bacterium | reverse complement strand
TACCTGTGACCAGCTTAACACTGGATTCAAGGTTATATCTGTTTCTCCGTTTGAAGGGGAGGTCAATCCTGCAGAACATGAGGGGGATGAGGAAAACTCATTTATACCACTAATAATTATCGAAAAAGCCTGCGAACCACCGCTGAGCGTTCCGTCATGATCAACTGTGATGGTATAAGTCCCTGCGGATGGGTTGGCTATATAAACCATTTCGACATTATCCACATCATTTTCCGAGCTGGCCGTTGCTGCTGCGGAGGGGTTGGACTTATCCAGTTTGTAAGGGTAATGGGTTGTTTTGGCAGGACTGGTAACGTTAAGATCCAGGTCATGGACGAGCATAATATCCGGTGGGTTAAGCTGAGCAGAAACCGGGGTTCCCGCGGGGTCGGTCCAGACAATGGTTACCCGCAGTGGGCTGTTACCACTAACGTTTACATCGCGGGTATAAGTTCCACCCTGAGAAAGGGTCAGTTCCTCTATCACATTTTGTTCGTCAACGTCTTCGGTAATTTTCAGGGCGGCTCTTTCTGCATTCACCAATCCCCAGCCGAACTTATAATCCGGCCCGTCGTAATCCCCTGCTTCATCGGCCGTATGGATCACCAGAGCTTTTAACGTAGCGGATCGCATGATGCTACCGCCGTTTTCATTTTGATAGTGCTTTTGAAGCAAAGCAAGGGTACCGGCGGTATTGGGGGAGGCCATGGAGGTACCGTCATACGTATCATAGGCTGAATTACTTGTTCCGACAGATGAATAAACACCAACACCTTTGGCTACTATATCTGGTTTGATACGTCCATCATCACAGGGTCCCCACGAACTGAACGAAGACATTATCACACTTGATGGGCCTGTATAAACAGGAACTTCTGAAACCGCACCAACAGTTAAAACATTCTTTGCTATTCCATTATGTGCGATGCAATCGTAACCATCGGCACCTCCGTCAAATTCGGGATTGCCTCCGGTTCCTGCATTGGATGGCCCATTCCCCCTGTCGTTTCCGGCCGATTTGACAATCAAATAATTGGGAGCATTGAAAGCAATATTATCCCAATTTTGCGCTTCAGCATCGTAAAAGCCAAAATAATAATCTTCCGTAGTACTGATACTGGTATTACCTGCCCATTGCCAAAAATATCCATTCCATACCCATCCGGTTCCAGGACCATAGGAATGATTTGATATCTCCAAACCAGAACCTGCAGCGGTTGACATTTCACTATCATCGTTGTTCCAGTCATAAGCTTTCAGACTTCCATTATATCCCATTCCTTTGGCATTTGCACTAACGCCATGAGCTATAAGGGTTCCGGCTACGTGGGTGGCATGATCACTAACGCTGGTTGCACCATCTACCTGGGTTACCCTGGATGGACCGGCATTTGTAAACTCCTGATGGGTTGTTTTTACTGCCCCGCCATCCCATTCACCAAGTTGGGTATAACCGCTACCGTCGAGATTCAATCCAAGCCCCCCTCCAGGCCAAAGCTTATCAGCACGGGTGGTTTGTGCGGCACCGATATTGTCGGTGATATAATAGACCGGACGGCCATTTTCTATTCTCATGATCTCCATAACACCACCATTTGGCAGTTCCTGACGAACAGGAATATCATTCTGAATCGCAAATTCAACCGCTTCCGCTTTTTCTTTTTCAAACTGTATGCGTTTCTCCTCCGCAAACTTCAGCAGCCACGGCACATTGGTTTCGGTCTGGGAATAGGAAAATACGGGAGTGAGGATGATAAGCAGGAATAGATATATATAGTATAATTTCTTCATTTGTACAGGATTAGCAATTAATAGCCTTAACAATAGTGACTGTTTTTTGTAAAATATTATCAATCAATTTCTTTTGCAAAGATACAACCTCATGAAACGGATGTCATGGGTATAATCCCGTAAATTAACAAATTTCTAACGGATTTGTCTTAAAATCAGGCGAATTTTAACAATTCGATAACAGTTTTCAGTGTTATCGAGGCTATTTCGGGTAAGCTCCGAAGAATTTTGCCAGGAAGCGGTGAAAACCATGTATGCCCTTGACCGGTTCGGCATACATTAAAATGCACTTCTTGTGGATTAGGCTCACATTACCATCCATGGCCAGTTTCACGGCTTCCGGGGTATCCGACGACTGCTGTATCCAGAT
>JAHJRE010000107.1 GCA_018831055.1 Bacteroidota bacterium | reverse complement strand
GGAAAAACATGGCGCCCTGGCCGTTAGTCCCAGCCTGCCTGAGGCCTTCGACCTGATCGATATACTCGCCAAAGCAGCCCGGATCTTTTTTATGGTCCGTAGCGCCGGATATGAACCGGAAAGGATGAAACCGGAAGACCTGGACGAAATCAGAAAGACATACCTGGAAGAAAGAATACGATGATACCTAAAGAAACTATACAAAAGATTTTAGAGGCAGCCCGCATAGAAGAGGTGATCGGGGAATACGTCAACCTGAAGAAAAGCGGAAAAAATTACAAGGGTTTCAGCCCTTTTACTAATGAAACCAATCCATCTTTTTATGTGTCCCCGTCGAAGAACATCTTCAAATGCTTTAGCTCCAACAAGGGAGGAAACGTGGTCTCCTTTCTCATGGAACTGGAACATTATACCTACCCTGAAGCATTAAGGTTCCTGGCAAAAAAATATAATATTGAGATTGAAGAGAAAGAACCGGATCCGGATGAAATACTGAAAATGAACGAAAGGGAAACGCTGTTTCATGTAACTGCGTTTGCCCAGAATTATTTTAGTGACCAACTCCTTGCAACGGAGGAAGGCAAAGCTGTTGGACTGAGCTATTTCAGGGAAAGAGGTTTTCATAATGATACCATAAAGAAATTTCAACTCGGTTATAGTCCGGAAGAATGGGAAGCATTTACGAAGTATGCTCTTGAACATGGCTATAATAAGGATTATCTGGTAAAGACAGGCTTGTCGGTTGATAAGGAAAACGGAAGGCTTTACGATCGTTTCCGGGGGAGGGTCATGTTTCCCATTCACAATGTCTCAGGGCGGGTTATGGGTTTCGGCGGACGTATTCTCGTGAAAGACGATAAGAAGCCAAAGTATGTCAATTCCCCTGAATCCGAAATATATAATAAAAGTGAAGTTTTATACGGCTTGTATTTTGCGAAAAATGCAATTATCAGGGATGACAACTGCTATCTTACGGAAGGTTATACAGATGTGATCTCCTTGCATCAGTCCGGGATAGAAAATGTAGTAGCCAGTTCAGGTACGGCCCTTACCCAGGAACAGATCCGGCTGATTCGCCGGTATACGCTGAATATTACCATTCTTTATGATGGTGATGAAGCCGGTTTGAAGGCTTCTTTCCGGGGAATAGACCTCATCCTGGAAGAAGGTCTGAATGTGAGGATCGTGATGTTCCCTGAAGGAGAAGACCCTGATTCCTTTGTCAGAAAACACAGGATTACCGAAGTAACGGACTATCTGAAAGCCGAAGCCAGAGATTTTATCCGTTTCAAGACCTCCCTGCTAAACCGTGATGCCGAAGGCGATCCGATCAAAAAAGCCGGACTGATCAAGGAGATTGTGAAAACCATAAGCCTGGTACCGGAACCCATTTTCCGTAATGTTTATGTGAAGGAGTGCTCTACTGTACTGGACATTCCGGAGCAAACCCTGATGAATGAGCTGAACCGCATCCTGAGAAAAAGGATCAGTAATAAAACTTCCCATGGCTCAGATGAGAGTATTCCGGGTGAAACAAAATATACCGCACCGGTCCAGAAAATTCCCGATCCTTTGGATACGGCCTACCAGGAAAAAGATATCATTCGCCTTTTACTTAATTATGGCAGTGACCTTATTGATATCGAGGAATTGGATGAACGGAACAGGCCGGTGGTTAAAAAGTACCCGGTGGCCAAATTCATTTTGGCCGATATACTCCAGGATGATATCCGCTTTTCTGATCCAGTATTTCAGAAAATCTTTGACGAATATCATAACTTCGATAAGCGGGATATGATCCCCGATACACGCCATTTTATTGATCATGAAGACAGTGAGATCCGCTCCATGGCTGTCGACCTTCTTAGTTTGTCTTACGAACTCAGCAAAAACTGGGAATCGAAAAAGATTTTTGTACCTACAGAAAAGGACCGATTGAAGATAACTGTCCAGACATCCTTACTGGCCTTAAAGGCCCGTGAAGTGGAAAAGGAAATATTCAGAAACCAGAAAAGGCTAAAAGATATTTCTGCTGACGATGATGTTTTTATGCTTGTAGAAGAGCAAAAGGAACTGAAAAAAATCAGCAGGGAGATCAATACCCGTCTTAGCCGCATCATTACCCGTTAATGTAAAAAAACTAAAGGAGCCCATCCTGTTCGGATAGGCTCCTTTCACTCCTGCGGTACCGTAGCACCGGAAGAGCGCCAAGCTACAGTTATTCTGACTGGTGCTTTTGGTGTGCATCACCCGAGGGTGGTGTATCCTCCGCACCGGATCCCGGGGGGTTGCAGTTCCCGTTAGAGAGCTACAAGTCCGGAAAACAACTCTTTTAAGAACGCTTGGGCTACTGACAACCTTTCGGTTTTAGGTAACCGGCTCAGGAGGTTCGCGCTGCCTCACCAGGGTGAAGCGTTGCTGGTTTCCTGCTTGTGTGAGCCAGTCTTTTATCCCTCACTTGGTCAATCAAAGATAGCGTAAAAGTACCGGGCTGTCAAGGATTTCGGACTAAGTTATATGCACATTGTATTCACAGAGGTTATTAACAATTGTTAATAAGCATTTGGGGTGTATGTGACATTATTCCAGTTACTTAATACTACTTTTCTGGTATAAATCAAAATAGCCTTTATCTTTGTATCGACTTTACTAACAAACAGCATTGAATATACCATGGCAAAACCATTGAAAAGGATGAATTATGACATCATCCTGGGCATTTTAAAGGAAATGGATACAGAATCCATTTATGAAAAGGTGAATGTAATACCCGACAGTACCGAACTATACAAAGCAATAGAACAATATGTCGACACCAAAAACTTTACCCGGGTTTCTGTCCTGGGTATTGATATCTACCGCTATGGCCTGTATAAACATCTGGAGCAAACACTCATACCTGTATTGTTTAAAATACTTTTTGAAAAAGCAACCCGCTTATGTCTGGAAAATAACCAGTATATTTTTCAGAGATACAGTAAAGACCGTATAGAGCGATCGTATATTTCCATGGGTGATGGCGGATTTCTCATCTTCGATACACCACTGCATGCTCTGTTCTTCGCTATCAATTTTGAAGTGATGGTCAGGGCTTACAATGCTTATCACCTTTATCCGAGGTTAAGGGATATCATAGGAAGTCTCAGCCTCCGGTATGCCATTACAAATGACACTATTTTCAGTTTCGACAATAACTTTTACGGCAGCGCCATCATCAATAATGCCCGTATCCTGGAGAAAGACAGCCTGAACCGTTGCCTCCTTGATCAGAACACTTACGACTGGTTCCTTGCCAATATTGATGGATTTGAAAACCTGCAGGTTTATACGGTTGATGATATTGCCAATATCCAGGAATTTCTTGATTACGACAGGAAATATATTGATGAAGGGGAAAACCAGATTCTCGACCGCGAGGTTTCACGACGCTCCGGGATCATCAATACCGATATCCTTAAAATCGGACAGATTCAGTCAAAGGAAGTCCACATGAATATTTATAACCTGCACCTTCAGGTTACCATGAAGATTTTTGCTGATAATAACCGCGATGTCAAACGTATCATTACCGTTACACTGGGAAACCTTAATACGTCCGGGATCTGAAAACAAGCTCTCTCAGGCCGGGATTGATCCAGACGTTGACCATATTACGTAAATCCTGATAATCTGCCTGCCTGATGATCCTTTCACGGATCAGCAACTGTTTCTTGATCAGTAACTCATTTCCTTTGAGCTTCATCGTGATCGTGAGTTTTCCGAAACTATAGTCAAGTTCGCTGTTCTGCAGTGGTGATAACAGTTCTATGCTTTCAGGAAAGACAATAGAATATTCGTTGGTTTGGTCAAGCAGGTCGGGTAGCACATAGGTTCCATCGCGGTAAGCTGACAGAAAACGGATGTTCCAGCTTTCGAAGCCTTCACGGCTTTCGGGCAGATTAAGATAAAAATATCCTGCATAGCCGCGGAAGGGTTTATCACATTCGAGTTCATAAGTGGTTAAGGACTTTGATTCACTGAGTTTCTTTACTTCAGAATTTTTTATATTGGATTTGGAAACTCCTGAGATCAGTCCTGCAGCCTGTCCGGCATCATTTTTCAGACGATAATACGGATTGAACTGCCGGGTCAGTTCCAGGGTCATTGTCCCTGTCATTCTTGCGGTATCCTGGATAACCAATCCTGCACCCAGGTTAACTATGGCCGTTTCCAACGGGTATTCAAACGTGCGGAGGCTTTCGGCCGATCCATCCAACAGGAGAAGAGTTTGTCCGGGAAGATCATAGCGCAGGTTACGGTCGCCCGTTCCGGTGGCTGATAATATCCATTGCTCCGTTTCACGGGGATTAATCTGGACAAGAAAGGATTCAGCTAAAGACAGACAGGCAACAGAAGGATCATAGAATTTTGATGGAAAGACCATCAAGGGCCGCGCATTGATCCCGGCATTCATAAGCAGGGAGGCCAGCAAAACAGATTTCTCCATGGGAGTGCCTCCGTTGCTTTTCCAGACTTCCTGGGGCGTACGGCATTGGAACCCATTGTAAATACCAGGGACATTCCATGTGTTTAAATCTTTACTTACTATAGCTTGCAATTTCATGATAGTCTTCAGATTGTCCCCTTCCGCTTTGGCTATTTCAGCCGCAATCGCAGCCAGTTCCGGGGGAGTCATGAATGTGAAAGCATCCTGCTTTACTATGCTGAAATACGCTCTTTTCAGATCTTCCGTGCTGAAAATAACCCTCGGATCCATGGAATGATCCTGGTGCGAATCCCACTTTTCAGCAGGTAAATTCCTGAATACCCAGGTGTAAGTCTTCATTCCATTGGCAGTGGCCTCTTCCGGAGCTGTCCGGATATTAAAGGTTTTCTGCATCAGTTGCTTATCTGCCGGTATATGCACGATAAGCCGCATCTCATTTACTGGTGCTTCCCCGATCAGAGATTCATCTCCCATAAATGCGGGCATAAATCCCTTTTTCGTGTGAATGGAATAGTCGAGGTAAATAACGGCCCCTATTTCCAGTCCTGTATGTGTTACCACCATTTCTCTCAGATGATTGTAATCGGGTACCTGGGCTGCAAAACGAGGCAATACTTCATTGAAAGCATTCGCGGGTGTGACTACTTTCTTTCCATCTGCCATTACAGTGTAAGAATCATTGATCTTTAAAGCTTGATATTCGGGATTGTAAACAATAAATGTCTCACCCTGATCGCGGTGAAAGGCCCGGTGGGTATTCAGAAGTACCTCTTTGTAGAGCCTGAAATCACTGCTTCCGTCCGCATTCAGTGTGTACTCCTTAACAAGTAAACGATAAGTTGCATCTTCGGGGCTGTTTTGTGTGAATCCCCGGTCGCTCATCACAAGAATGAATAAAAATGCTATGATGTATACTCTTTTCATAATATTATTTTTTCAGGATCATGTTAATTCACTTTTCGCAGGATAACAGGCTCTGAGGCGAGCTTTTTCTGTGCTTCTACAGCCTTACGGTATTCAGGCCATTCATCCTTTTCGTATATTCTTTTGTTTAATGCAATGCGTTCGTTAAGCCTGAGCACATCGCCTTTGATTCCAAGTTTGTATCCTCCTTCGAATGAAGCTGATGCACCTTCAAAATTTTCTACGGATGGCAGATAGAATGCTGAATATTTTCCAGGAAGCTTGATTTGTTCTTCCAGTTTAACTAATCTCGAGCAACGGTCGCGGAATGGATATTTTCTTTCGCTGATGCCGGTGTTCATATAAAGATGACTCATACCTCTCATAAAGATCTCAGAAGCGATCACCGGGGTGAAAAGTATCTCCTCATCGCTCACAATGGCAAATCCGGGAATTTTATATTTGACTTTCAGTTTGATCGGCCCTTTCATATATTGCCAGGGGTCATCGTATTCTGTTTCCAGGATTTCAGCCAGAGGAAACTCGTTCCTGATCTCTGCTTCTATGTTTTTTTCCCATTCCGCAGCGGGATATCCCGTAAACATCCTGCGGATGGCAGCATCTGATTGTCCTTCGGCAATAAGGTTCACAGTTCCCTCGAGGCTTCCGTCAGGTAAAATCTCGGAGGTGCCGTAAATCCTGATAAAATGATTTTCCGGGTCAGAGACGGGTGTTATCATCAGGTCGGCGCTTTCAGGTACTCCCATCAGGTAGTTCTGTTGTTGCTCAGCACTGGACCACAGTTCTCTGAGAAAAGGCACCCAGGTTGGGTCAAGCAGCATATATTCCCCGTTGCGGAGTTTTACGATAGTTACGCTGTGATTGAACTGATCGGCCGGGATATAATCAATACGGGAACCGGCCATGGTCATGGCAGGATAGGACTCAAATCCTGCAGCTCTCAACATGGTGATGAGCATCCCTGCCTTGTCTTTGCAAACACCGCAACGATCGGTGAATGTCATCTCCCCCTTGTGAAGCGTATATCCTTCTCCTTCTCCCATCGAAATTCCTGAATACCTGATCTCATCAGCTACCCAATGCGTTAAAATGGAAATGGAATCCATCTCGGTATGGGCTTCCTTTAGCAATTCGTCAACCTTAGCTTTGATTTCAGGAGTGTATTCAAAACTTCCGAAATCCTCATTCACACCATAGAACCAAAGCGACTTGGCATTCCAGTCGGGGCTTGTTGATATAAGCAATTTGGGGGCAACATCCGACCATGCAACCTGTGAAGGCTCTGACTCCATCGGCAGGATGTTGGTCTTCGTGAAGGTATAAACCATCTTATCGTCTATAAGAACGGCCGACGATCTAACCTCTCCGTTATAAAATTCGTATTGAACGGTTTTATCTTTGGGGATGGCAGTCTTATATACTTTTTCCAGGATGGGTTCATTGCTCCAAAACTCAATGATATCATAAAAATGCCCCTTCATGGGGGGAATATACTTTTCATCTCCCGGGCTATTATCCAGGAGAAGAGCATAAGTAAAGCCTTTCCTGAAGAGGAATACTTCCAGGGCATCACCCGGTTCCAACCTGCCTACTTCCAGCATCTTTTCGCTGGCACCCCAGTATATTGCACGGGCCGGGGCCGGATAATCCAAAACCCTCGTGATATCCAGTTCTTCTACCTCTCCGGATTTCCTGTAAACAACTACCTTCTTAATGTCTACCCACGCTGATAATGGGTCATAACCAAAGGTAACCGTACTCAGTTCCTTTGCGCCCGCTGCCGTTAATATTTTGTAAAGCTTGTGAATGTTAACATAACTTAGCCCTGTTTCCTGAACATCCACACTCGTGCTGTCGAAAATGGTCAGGTAATTCGCCTTGGGAAAATCTTCAGCAGATCCTGCTTTCAGGATCAGTTCATTTACCGGTCCTGCCTGCATCCATACCGATAGAAGCAAACCGGAAATAAGAAATGTAAGTCTCTTTATCATCATCGTATTTTTTTTAATGCCGTAAATTTAACAAATTAATAATTGAAGGATGATTTCAATAAAGCCATAATTCCTTAGCTTTACAACTCTTATCAAATCACTAAAGAAATGAAAAAAATACATTTTCAGATTTTTGCCATCGTGGCTTTGAGCCTGGTTTTGCTGGTTGGATTCAATCGATGCAGCAAGCTGGATGTGAATTCGGTTTCCGATGAATTCAGTTTTGTTTTCCTGACCGATATTCATGTACAGCCTGAGCGTCGGGCTGATGAAGGTTTCCGGCAGGCAGTGAAGGTTGTCAACGAACTGAACCCTGATTTTGTGATCACTGGCGGCGATTTGATAATGGATGCACTGGGACAATCCTGGGAACGCTCCGACAGTCTGTATAACCTTTACAGGGAAATAAGCGCAGATTTTACCATGCCGGTTTACAATACCATCGGGAACCATGAGATCTACGGTATTTATGAAAAAAGCGGCGCCGATACATCCCATCCTGAGTATGGAGAAAAAATGTTTGAAAAACGATTGGGCCCCAGCTATTACGCTTTCGAACATAAAGGATGGAAGTTCTTTATCCTGAATTCTATCGAAGATACCAGGAAGAGCCGTTATATCGGCCTCATCGATGATGCACAAATCGATTGGATTAAAAAGGAGCTGGCAAAAACCGATTCAGCCACACCTTTGGTGATCAGCACCCATATTCCAATATTTACGATTTTTATGCAGAAGTATTATGGTACCACCAAAGCCAATGATTCTTCCCTGGTTGTAGCTAATGGCAAAGAAGTGATAGATCTGTTTGCAGGGCATAACCTCAGGCTTGTGCTTCAGGGCCATCTGCATACCATAGAAGATATTTATGTTGATGGTGTTCATTTTCTTACCGGTGGTGCGGTTTCAGCCCGCTGGTGGACCGGCCCGAATCATGGCTATGAGGAAGGTTTTATGATGATCCGTGTGAAAGATGATGATTTTGACTGGGAATATATTGATTATGGCTGGGAGGTAGAAATATCGGAGTAAAAGGTATTAGAAAGGATAAAAAAGATCACCGG
>JAHJRE010000106.1 GCA_018831055.1 Bacteroidota bacterium | reverse complement strand
TTTCCAAATTAAAACCATTGCAGGATGTAGGTTTAGGATATCTCAGGCTGGGTCAATCCTCCAGCACACTCAGCGGAGGCGAAGCACAAAGGGTCAAACTTGCATTTTTCCTGTCAAAAGGAGAAAATCATACCCCTACCCTGTTTATTTTCGACGAGCCTACTACCGGTTTGCATTTTCACGACATACACCATCTGCTCAATGCCTTTTTTGCTCTTATAGAAAGGGGACACAGTATTATTGTGATTGAACATAATGTGGAGGTAATAAAAGCTGCGGATTGGGTAATTGATCTGGGACCTGAAGGAGGAGAAGCAGGTGGCAGGGTTATTTTTGAAGGAACCCCCGAAGATCTTATGCACACTCCAGGCTCTTATACTGCCCGCTTTTTAGCATAAAAAAAAGATAAGCAACGTTTCCATTGCTTATCTTTAAAGGCTTTTTGACTAAGTTAGCGTGCAATATTTGGTTTTAGTTGCTTCCCAAAAAACATTCCGGAAACCGATCTGCTCTTTTTGGACTTCCGGAATGCAAAACCCAAATCTTATAAATTACGATCCTTGACAAAAATACGGCAAGAGGTAAGACACGTCAATTGGGGATTGTACAGAAAAACACCGTGAAAAAATACGTAAAGGGATTACGTGAAACTACGTAGAGCACCAAAGGTCAGGCTATATCTTTATGATGCTGTTTTGAATAGCATAAATAACCAACTCCGCAGTACTGAATATGTTAAGTTTTTTCATCAGGTTATGCTTGTGTGTTTCCACCGTCCTGATGCTTATGAATAGCTTATCCGCGATTTGTTTATTGCTCATGCCCTGACTGAGAAATTTAAGCACTTCCAGTTCCCTTTCAGACAAAGGAACATTTTCCTTCATCTTCTTCTCTTTTTCAGATTTGAGATAACTGCTGAGGAATTTTTCAGACACAATACCCTTCATAAATTTCTGGCCCTGGTGTACCATGTGGATTGCTTCGATCAATTCTTCGGTGCTGAAATTCTTAGGCACATAACCAAAGGCACCCGCCTCAAAACCTTGAGTAATAAGGTCTTCATCAACATGTGAAGTATAATAGACCACTTTCACATCGGGATATTTTTCCGTGATGATCTTTGTAAGTTCGATGCCTGAGACTTCAGGAAGATTAATATCCATAATGATAACATCGGGCATCAGGTGTTCAATTTTTCGCTGAGCCTCATCTGCATCAAGCGCATAGCCGGTTATTTCCAGTTCTTCATAAGGCTCCAGAAGGGTTTTGATCCCCTTGATCACTACCTCATGATCTTCTACGATCAAAATCTTGATTTTTTCCATTACCTCAAGTCTTTATCGGATAAGCTTTGGTTTTATCCCGTTTACAAAAATATCTTTGTTTTCATTCCCGGGATTAATTATGGTAAAGTTAAGAATAATTTTTACATTCAACGAATTTATAATCATAATTGCCTAAAATGATATAAAACCGGATATTTCGTATATTTGTTTGCATTCCTCTAAGGTAAGAAACATGGAAAAGCTAAATATCTCAGTGTTGCTTGTTGAAGATGACAAAATCTCCAGGGTATTGTATTCCAATTTACTCAAAAAAGTTATTTCCAATGTTTATCTTGCGGAGGATGGGATTGAAGGCATAGAGATATACAAAAAACATAAGCCGGATCTGATCATCAGCGACATAAAAATGCCCCGCATGGATGGATTGGAAATGATCCATGAAATCCGAAAAACGGATGAAAAGATCAGGGTTATTTTTGTTTCCGGGCATAAAGACACTGATTTTCTTATCAAGTCAATTGAGATGGGTGTATCGGGCTACCTTCTCAAGCCTCTGGATCAGCATCAGCTTTTCAGAATGATCCAGGATATAGGCAATACGATGGAATTAGATCGCAAGGTCCGGGAAACAGAAAAACGCTTTCGGGATCTGGCAGAACTTTTACCTGAGATTGTATTTGAAACCGGGCTGGACGGAAGGCTAACCTTTGTTAATAAGCGGGCATTGGAAATACTGGGATATTCACATGAGGATGTTGAATCAGGGCTATTCATCCACAAGCTTATCCTTCCCGGTCTCGATTCCATGGAAAAAATAGAAGGGCTTCTCAATGTAATTTCCAGAGACAATCCTGAAAAAGAGTTGGAAATAAGAGTCAGAACCAAAACCGGCAGAACTTTTCCTGCGCTCATGTATTCATCTGCCATTATGGATGCCGATAAAGCTACCGGCATCCGGGGGGTAATGGTTAATATAAGCAAACAAAAACAAAACGAAAATGAGCTCAGAAGAAATCAGCAAACCATAGAAAGGATATTACAATCATCACCAGACCCTATCGTTGTTACAAACCTGGAAAATGAAATCATTAAATATAATCATGCTGCCGGGGTATTTTTTGAAAGGATCATTAATACAGATCCATTTGGTAAAATATTCCTGAATATGATCGGAACCGAGCACCGGGATAATGCATATAAGGATTACGCTTTGCTCCGAAACAATGATTATCTGAAAAACCTGGAATATTCTTTTTTTGATATTTCAGGCAATGAGATCTTCACCGAGGTTTCTGTTAGTACCATTCGTGACAAGCAGGGTAAACCCGATCTCGTAATAAGTATCATAAAAGATATTACCGAAAGAAAGCAGATGATCCATGAACTTCAACTTCTCAACATGGATCTGGAAGGGAAAGTGAGAGAAAGGACCAAGCTTCTCACAACCGAGATTGAGGAAAGAAAACAAGCGGAGATTGCTCTTATTGAAAGTCAGGAAAGGCACAGCGCGTTATCGAGAGCAGCCTTTGAAGCCATAATTATTTCTGAAGACAGGATATGCCTGGAGACCAATCAGGCTGCGGTTGACCTTTTCGGCTTCCCATATGACAAGCTTGCCGGTAAAGATATTTTCGGGTTATTTACTTCTGAATCAGAAGATCAGCTCACCGAAGCGTTTTCTGTAGAAAAAGATGTTCCCCTGGAAGTTATGGCAATTAATGCCTCCAATATGAGATTTCCTGCAGAAATTCAATGCAAGAAATACCAGTACAAGGGTAAAGATGTGTGGGTTACGGCCATCCGCGACATCAGCATGAGAAAGTATGCCGAGCAATTACTCAGGCAAAGAATGGAGTTTATTGAGCTTATCAATAAAACCTCATCAGAATTTATCCGGCTGGATAATATTCAGATTGATGAGGGGATAGAAAAAGCTCTTAAAGATGTAGCCAATTTTACTCATACTGAAAGGGGTTATGTATACCTGCTGGATATGGAATCCAAGGAATTTGTCCTGTCCCACGAGTGGAACGGGCATAATCTTAATTCAAGGAATGACATACTCCAACGTATTCCCTTATCATGGTCGGGATCTGTATATCTGAAACTGGATAACAGTGAACATATAATACTGGAAAACGATAATCTGAAGGAATTCAATCTAGGGATAGACCTGAGAGATAAGCTGGAAAAATCAGACTTCAGAACCTCCATTCTATTACCTATGTTTATTGGTCGCCTGCTAATAGGGTTTTACGGATTCGACTCTGTAGAGAAAGAGCACGAGTGGACAGAAGAATGGGTCAATGCATATAAGATCACGGGACAGATCATTGCAAATGCTATCCAGCGAAAAAGGTATGATGAAGAGTTAATCAAAGCAAAAGAAAAAGCAGAGGAATCGGATAAGTCAAAATCGGTTTTTCTTGCAAATGTGTCTCATGAAATTCAAACACCCATAAAGGCGATTATCAGCTTTGCCAATATGTTGCAAACCCCTGACCTCAGCGAAAAGAGACGGTCGGAATTTCTCCAGATCATAAACAGCAATAGCCAGGCCCTGCTGAACCTGACCAATGATATCCTGGAGTTTACACGTATCCGTTCAAACATGTTGAAACTGATAAAGATCAACTTTGAACTTAACCTCTTCCTGCAAGAGTTATATACGGTGTTTAATTCTTTGAAAATTAAAAAGGGCAAGGAATCCATTAAGCTAAACCTTAAAATCCCCAATAAGAACAAGCCTTGTGTCATCAATTCCGATCCTTCACGGTTAAAACAAATCTTTTCAAACCTGATCGAAAACGCATTCAAATTCACTTCCAAGGGTCAGGTTGAATACGGATATACCATCATAGATGAACAAAATGTCCAATTTTATGTAAAAGACACCGGTTTAGGTATTTCGAAGAAATATCAGAAACTGATTTTTGACCGGTTTATCCAGGAACCGAAACCATTAAATATAAAGAAGGAAGGCACGGGATTAGGGCTGGCCATCACACACAGCCTTGTCTCCATGCTTGAAGGACATATCTGGGTAGATTCAGAACTGGGAAAAGGATCTACATTTTTCTTTGAATTGCCGGATATTATCCAGTCGGAATCCCGGAGGAGAGAGATACTATCCTGGAACAACAAACAAATTCTCATAGTTGAAGAGATAATCCAGGATTATATCATACTCGAAGATTTTTTAAAAGAGCGTGTAAAAGTACTTTTTGTGGGTACCGGCAAGCAGGCCATTGAAATTTGCCGCAATAACCGGGGTATAGATTTGATTCTGATTGCATATACCTTATTGGCTAAAAGCAAACCCGACCTTATCGGCAAGCTTAAGGAAACCAACCCCGACCTTGTAATCATCGGTATGATAAATCCTGAAAATAACCCTGACCCGGATGCAGAAATAATGCAGCAATTGGATGGAGTCATAAATAAGCCGCTTTTGCAGGATGAAGTATTACCGGGTATTGACAAATTCCTGCGTAGTTCTTCTGACAAATGATCCGAAAAATACTAATATTTCCCTTTCTGCTATTGATATATGTATACAGGTATGTAATATCGCCTCTTACACCTGCATCATGCCGTCATTTGCCGACCTGTTCCGAATACGCTGTAGAATCATTAAAGAAGCATGGTATTTTTAAAGGGTTATGGCTATCGGTAAGAAGGATATCCCGATGCCACCCGTGGGGTACCAGCGGCTTTGATCCTGTACCGGATCATTATGAGTTTCCGTTTTCTATTAAGAAACTTGAAACAGGGAAAAAAGCCGGGAGAAATCAGGGATAACGGCTGAGCACCAGATGATCTCCGGGTTTGATACCATGCTTTTCGGCAAAACCCGCATTTACCTCGAGGGCAAATCGGGCAGGTTTGATCGACGGTATCATGTCTTCTGAAAAAGGATGAGTATGTTCAGCAATGCTTACAACACGATAATCTCTGTCCAGAAAGATTATATCCAGAGATATTGGAGTATTTTTCATCCAGAAATTCAGGATCTCCTGCCTTTCATAGATAAAAAACATACCCACTGTATCCGGCAAAGAGTGTCTATACATTAAACCCTTCGACCTTTCATAAGGATCATCAGCAATGGCAATATAAACAATGATTGGAGGAATCGTCTGCTGTCCGGAGGAAAATATCTGCACACTGCCTTCAATGGAAAGGGGTTTTTGAACTCCGGTCCGTTTTACAGGCTCTGGCGGGGATTGAAAAGGTTGAAAGAGAATAAAGATCAGAAAAACCAGGATCACCAGGATGATCACAACAGCAATAGTTTTCTTTTTCATATTTTATAAGGCATCTGGTCCGGCATACTCAACAAAATTTCTTTCTGTTTCATAAAGAACAACCTCCAGCTTAAAACCGGAAGGGATTACCTCCCTCAAAATGTTCCATATCACCACAGCTATATTTTCAGCGGTAGGATTGAGGTTTGCAAACGCCTTTGTATCCATGTTCAGATTTCTGTGGTCAAAACGAGCGATAATGTGTTCATCTATAAGGTCCTGAAGTATTTTCATATCTATAACATAGCCGGTATCCGGATCAATCCTGCCATTTACCTTTACAATGAGATCGTAGTTATGCCCATGATAATTATCGTTATTGCATACCCCAAAAACATCCCTGTTCCTTGAATTTTCCCAATTGGGATTATGCAGCCTGTGAGCGGCATTAAAATGCGACTTGCGGCAAACTGTCACTCTGGTATCCTGAATATTTTTCATAATAGGTTGGTTTTCGAAATTCTATTACCGGAAACGGCTTACCCCCGGTTTTACTAACAAAATAAACATTGAAATACCGTAAAAGTTCAAGCAGGAAAAACAAACCCAGTTATACATCGATGACCCTGAATTCAGTGGGTACAGGAACGCCTTTAAAATCCTCCATATATTTATCAGACAAATGTTTAAGGCAAGTCTGACTCTTTTGGATATTCAATGTGGCAACATCATTATTTACCTTGGCGTAAAACTTTTCGCTTAACACGATACGATTTGCCTTGGCCTTAGCCATCAATCTGGCAGTCAAATCAATATCCTGTCCGTAATAATCATTGGCGTTTTTAAAGAATGAAATATTATATACCTCAGTACAATAATGAATGGCAACTTTACAATTCAGAAAAACATCTTTAACCGGATAGTTTTTAATATTATCTATCGTTGCATATATTTCCTCAAGCAAGGAAAGATAGTTATTGTAGGAACTTTTTGCTTTCAGGTCATCATCGGGTATAAACAGCATCAATTCATCGCCGATTCCTTTAACAACATTGTTGGGCAGGTCGTTCAGAAAAGAAATGAAATTAAATGTATTATTCAGCTTTTTCCCCCATTGCCAAACTTCTGTAGTATACTTGATATCCGTTGAATTAATGATATCGATAAAAAAACAAACACCCGGGGATTTGGGGATTTTTTTAAGGGTTTCTTCTATCTCCGTGGAGGTCGGATTTTTAAAATGTATGTATTTAACCATTCGAGCAAGGGTTATTTCGGTGCTTCATCGCATGTGGCAAATATTTCAAATATACCCGTAAATCCTGATATATCGAAAATCTCGCGAATCGGGTCTTGCAGACTGCATAATACAAATTTCACTCCAGCCGTTTTGGATCTCTTCAGAAACATAAGCATTACCCGGAGTCCTGAACTGGAAATATACTGAAGTTGACTGCAATCCATTAGGATATTCACCGGTTTGTCATCATAAATCATGGAAAGCTTTCTCTCCAGTTCATTGTAATTGGTGGTATCAAGTCTTCCTTCAAGGCTTATTACCAGGGCTTCTTTTTCTTTTCGTTCTTTAATATTCATGAAAAAACTGTTTAAGATTGTATCAATTTAATAATGGTAAGTATATTCTCGTCATTTTTTCGATCATAATGAATTTCATCTGAGAAATGTCTGACAAAATGTATTCCAAGACCACCGATTTTCCTTTCATTCAAACTCTTCCCTTCAATATCCGGTTCGCGGGCTTCCAGTATATTGAATGGTTTGCCATCGTCTTTTACTTCTATTCTGATCTGGTTGCCAATCTTTTCGAAAGACAGAACGATAGAATGGTCCTTTTCATCATCATACGCATAAAAAACGATATTGGTAACAATCTCTTCGAGAAGGAGGTTAATATTCATAGTATCTTTCATGGACAGGCCCCAGAGATTGGATATTCTGTCCAGTTCCTTGATCATTTTCCCAAGGTCTCCGATATCATTTTTCAGATGAAGCCTGATCTTTTCCATGACATTAATAATATCTTACTACCATGATAGTGATATCGTCGGATTGTTCGGCAATACCGCTATGTTTTTTAACATCTTCCTGGATATTCAGGGATAAGCCTTTGGGATCATCCGATGGATAACCGGCAATTATTTTTTCTATACGTTTTTCGCTATACAATACCTGATTGGGGTCAAATGCTTCAGAAACCCCATCCGTATAGAGAATCAACATATCTTTTTTATCGAGGGTCAGCGATGACATGTGGTACTGATATTCTTCAAACAATCCCAATGGAGTACCGTGGGTTTGGCTTAATGGTATAATTTCATGATTCTGCTTACGCAGGAGGGGGAAATTATGTCCGGCATTACAATAAGAAAGATTTCCGGTAGGCAGGTTCAGGATACCCAGGAAAAACGTTACAAACATTGCATTGTCGTTATCGCGGCATAATTCCCTGTTCATCTGTGAAACAATAACATTGGGATCGATAAGGGATACTACTTTGGCACGGAGAAGGGTACGCGTAATGGCCATCAGCAACGAAGAAGGGATCCCTTTTCCTGAAACATCTCCAATAGCAAAACAAAGATTTTCATTATCAATAAAAAAGAAATCATACAGATCTCCTCCAACTTCGCGTGCAGGTTCGAGAAAAGCAAACAGGTCAACATCTTCCCTGTCGGGAAAAGGAGGAAAGATTTTCGGAAGAATTCCCTGCTGAATATCCCTGGCTATCTTTATTTCACTTTCAATTTTTTCCTTGGCAGCCGTTGTTTCCTTCAGATTTTCTATATACTGCTTTAATGCCGTTTGCATGGTTCGGAACGAATCGTTCAGAGAGGCAATTTCATCCTTTGATTTTCTTACCGGAAGATCAACATTCAAATTTCCTTTTCCTATTTCAGTACTGATCCTGGCAAGTTTACGGAGAGGATTGGTTATCCTGGAAGATATAAAAAGGATAGAAATAATCAGGAGGAAGATTCCGATGATACCAATTGACAATAAGGCACGGTGTAATCGATGAAGGTCGGCCATCAACTCATTTTCGGGGATCACGATACCCAATGACCAACCTGTGGAAGTCAGGGGTGTATAATAAAGAAAACCTGGCGTTTTCGTATCCGGTGGAGTATATGACACAAAATTGCTTTCACCCTTTATCATAGACCTTCCTATATCTCTTAATTCGGGCAAATTATACTCTTCTGCCAGGCTGAATATGCTTTCGTTCATAATAAAATCCTGCTCAGGATGTGTTATTATGGAGCCATTTCCGGAAATGAGAAAAGCATACCCCGTATTGAAAATGCGGATGCCGGAAACAAAATCCCGAAGCCAATCCATTGAAATATCAATAGTTACAATACCTTTAACGGTATTCCCATCCAAAATGGGTACAGAATAAGTTGACATAATAATATTCCCGCCACCTTCATCAAAATAAGGTTCCGACCAGACCGGTTGCTTCAATTCTTTAGGTATTTGATACCAGTCCCAAAGAAAATAGTTATAGGACTCTTTCCCAAGATTTGCAAAAAGAATTGAATCGCCTTTTCTGTAAGAATAAAGGGACATATACAGGGAATCAGGATAAAAATCATAAGGTTCAAACGCAATGCAGGAACCAAAAACATCCGGGTTATTCTCGACAAGGATATCAAGATATTCTTTCATCCTGGGGACGTCGGGTTGAAATTTCAGGATGATTCGTGCAAGATTCTCCGGAAGCTGCATTGACGCCGTAGTGAGGGTTTCTATGCGGTTTACCGCTGAATTAGCCAGATGAATAAGGTTTTCTTCAACATTTTTATACAGGAGTTTTTTGGAGATATTGTAATTATATGTCAGGATAATTCCGAAAACCAACAGAACGATGGTCAGAACAGCAATAGAGAGTTTATAAAAAATGCCTATTTTTATCATGATACTCCTTGATTACTATTTTCGAGGCTTATATGTTTCAATATAAAACTCTTGATAATCAGGTATTTTCTTTATACACCCATATTCCAGCATGGTTTTTCCAACTTCTTCATACTGGGATGGATTCAGAGATCCTGTCATCATCGTTGAACCAACCGGTAACATAACATCCTGCATACGGTCTAGCATCCATGATTGATGAGCCCGGTTAGCAGGAATATTAAACCGGTTCATATAACCAATTACAACATCAATTGTCTCCTGTTTATTTTCAAACGCATACTGCCAACCTCTGAGAGTGGCTTCGATAAAGCGTTTACATACCTCCTGATTTTCAACAAAATAATCCTTTCTGCAATAAATCCCATCTTCAGGGAAATTCATACCCCAATCACTAAAATGTATCACATTCAATTCATCTTCATTTATCCCTGCATTTAAGATCTGATGGAATTCGTTATACCACATCACGCACATAACATCTATTCCACCCTTTAAGAATAGATTAATTGTGCTTTTTATGGGGATTATTTCGGCATCAATATTGCGTTTTTTCAGAAAAATCAATGGTAATTCACGGAATCCTGCATTCCAAATGGCTATTTTCTTTCCTGCGAAATCGGAAGGGAGCTCTAATCCGCCTCTTTTTTGACTAACATACATTAGAGCGGACCTTTGACTGAGCTGGCAAATGTTAATGTTTTCATATCCTTTATCATAAGCCTCTATTGCTCCCGATAAGAAATGGCTGTAAAAATCCGCTGAATTATTCTCTATGCACATATATGTTGTATGATCCGGCCCCCCAAACAAAATGTCAACATATAGTCCGGCATCCATATAAAAGCCCTTCTCCTTAGCCATATAATAGCCGGAAAATTGAGCCTGGTGTAACCAGTGAGGTAAAAATCGTACGGTATCCGTTTGCGAAAAGCCCTTAATGACGAAAAGGGATAAACAGATTGCAAGGTATATCGTAAGGGAGTTTTTCATGGATGGGTCAACTTTCACAACTTACAAATATATGTTAAAATTACCGAAAAACAATGATTCATAACAGTCCTCATCATTTTGTTATCTTTGAAAAATTCCCTGCACAGAACAGCTTGAAAACGATAAAATACCCGATAGAAGGACTGGGAGAATTCCTGGAATCAAAATACCTGCGTTACAACACGCAGGATTTCATAGAAAATGATCCGGTATGTATTCCGCATTTATTCACTGCAAAAGCAGACATTGAGATATCAGGGTTTCTTTCAGCCACTATATCCTGGGGGCAAAGAAAAACTATAATACGCAATGCGCGGCAAATGATGGAATGGATGGATTATAGTCCTTTCGATTTCATCATGGGCGCAACGGATGTTGAAACGGAGAGGTTCCGGAATTTCCGTCACCGGACTTTTAGCGGAGAAGATTGCATTTTTTTTCTAAGATCCTTACGGAATATTTACCAGCAATTCGGGGGGCTTGAGGATCTATTCAGGATGCCGCAGGCAATGGATGAGCAGGAGGTTATCAACAGGATCATGAATTTCAGAAAGATTTTTCTACGATGGCCTCATGAGAGGCGTTCCGAGAAGCACATCAGCAATCCGGAGTGCGGATCTGCTGCCAAACGGATCAACATGTTTCTCCGCTGGATGGTTAGAAAAGATCATTCGGGAGTGGATTTTGGTATATGGAAAGACATCAGTTCGGCCAATCTCATCTGTCCTTTGGATATCCATACAGGAAGAGTCAGCCGGGAACTTGGATTATTATCCCGCAGGCAGAACGATTGGAAAGCGGCTATTGAATTAACGGAATCATTAAAACTTCTTTGTCCGGAAGACCCGGTCAGATATGATTATGCCCTTTTCGGACTGGGGATTTATGAAAATTTTTAATAAAAAAATGCCCGGTATTACTACCGGGCAAGAGAAACATGCAAGCAGTATAACATACTGCTGATCCCAACTATAACTATGGAGAGCTAGTTATCAAAAGCTTCAGTGATATGGATTTTCCTTCCATTTTCATAAGGAACAACAAAAGCATCCTTCACCCCGAGACCCACGATCTGGTCTCTGAGCAGGCATGCATCTTCATATGAGTTCAGGTTTCCAATCTGATATTTTACAAGACCGTTTTCATTAACAATCTGAATTTCTTCCTGAATATTATATTGAGCTTTCAGTTCATCAGCCGAAATTTGCACTGCAGGATCAAGTACGAGCAATTGCACTTTGAAAGTAACATTTCTCCTGGGTTTACCGACAATTTCAGTTGGTGAAGCAGTGCGGGTTTCCAGTCCAAGCAATTCAACAATGGTATACCTGATCTCATCCTTAAAGGCAATTACAAAACTACCCTGAGCATTGTTTCTTGTAAGCAGGACATTTCTGTGCTCCTTAGCTTTCCAGTATTGGTCAAATGAGCCAACAGAATACCTGTACCAGCCGTCCTGGATATCCTCGCGGATAGGTTCATCAAGTCTGTATGTTTCCTGTAGCTTGGTAATAGGAATCTGAACAAGATAAGAAGCAGCAATCTGCACCCCATAGCGGATATTGTCTGCTTTTTCCTCCAGAACGTTAAATCCTTCTGCGGTATATTTACCATCAAGATAGCGCAGGCTCTTGAGTCGTTCACCTTTAACATAAGCTACCACGAAGGCATCGCTGATGCCATAGGTATTGCGAACCAAGCTACGGTAATCTGTTGCATCCGTGATATTATCGAAAGATCCCACGGTATAGCGGTACCAACCATCTGATAGTTCTTCACGGATCCTGTCGGGGACACCAAAGGAAAGAATTTCATCAGGAGGGATGGGTTTGGAATAAGAAGCCCTGATCTGAACACGGAATTCAATTTCAGGAACATCCTCAACCGGAGGAAGTTCATCGTATTCTTCCGTGATTTGTTCTTCTGGTTCTTCCACAATTTCAACAGGCCTCCTTACTATAGGTTCTGGAACATCCGTGTCGATAATTTCTTTCTCCTGCGGTTCATAGATCAACGGAGTCTCTTCCTCTTCTTCAGGAATAGGAGCGGCTTTGGATTTTACAAGGTTAAACTTATAAGTGATCCCAATTGACGAATACGTATAAATATCATATTTAAAGCCACCGACTTTGGCGTCCAGTTTGTCGGAATTCACTCCTCTCCAGGTGGTTTCAACATTCACATCAATGTGGTCATGTACTTTAAAATTAATGCCGGCACCAAAGGGAAGGACAAATTCCGTGGTCATGTTTAGCATACCATTTCCATCATAACCATTATCCCGGATCTTCTGATTCGTTTTAAAATCGAACAGCTCCGTTTGCCAGTTAGTAAGCCCGGCCCCGATAATCCCGTAAGCAGTAACAACCCTGCGTGAGTTGTATCCAAAAATGAGGTTAACAAAATTAATATTAGCTGCAAGATTCAATTCCACAAGGTTCCAGGCGACGAAATACTCTCCGTTAGGGTTATAACTTAAATACTTGCGGGTACTTTTTAGTTTGGCGTAATGAATTTCACCCCTGACGCCCAGATATGGGGTGATCATTTTTCCCAGAACAAGTCCTGTACCTATGCGAGTGTCAAAAAGAATTTTTTGAAAGGGGTTCTCTTCGCTCATATCTCCGTAAAACTGGCTAACACCAACATTTCCGTTGATAAACCAATTATCTGTAAATTTCTTGCTATGCGTCATGGGTGATTGCCCATACGAAGAAAGGATGCTCAGGGATAACACCAATAATATCGAAAAGGTTAGATGAACAACTCTCATAATATTGGATTGTAACCCTCTTTTACTGTTTTCTATCCAAATGGTTGCATAAAGCAAAACGGTTTTTGTTTTTTTTAACTGACCCATGTCTGCAAATTTTAGCGTACCTGTAAAACTGCCACTGACAAGATCTTTTTATCCGGCAACATACAACATTGTATACCAGACACTTGCACCAGTCAGAACATCTCTTTACATATCAATAACCGCAAAGAAAGCAGGGTAGAAATCCTGTAGAAGAATCATGCATAACCCACAATCAGCGATTTTGAAGGTATAAATATAATACACTTATAAATGCAAACAAAATACCAGAAGAAAAAATTGTCATCAGGGTCGCGAAAATATTCGATATTTATCGGGTCAGGCAATGGTTAAAGTAAAAAAAAACTTTTTTAGATGCCGGAGGGAGCATTTTTCTTATACGACCATCGCATGACCAGCATTGAGAGAATGAGGCTCAAAATAGCAAGGATAAAAGTAGCTTTCATCCCAATAAGATTGTAGAGAAATACTCCTGCAACCGGAGAAAACAAGGACCGAAATCCGGTCAGGAATAAATGTAATTCCTGATAATCATCGGCATCGGAAGGTTTACAGAAGTATGCAGAACCGATATTCCAAAGTAGAGGCATGGTGGCAGCAAAAACTCCATAGAATATAAAGGCAAGCATCAGGCTAAAATACAGGCGTATATCCCATAGGTCACGGTAATAAGGGAAATACTCAGTAAAAACGGTAAAGAAGAGATAAAGCAGAAGGGAACCAAATGAAAAAGATGCAAACTTCCTGGGATCAATATTCCCCATAAGCTTGCCAAAAAAAGGCAACATGAAAATTGCGAGTATATTATAAGCATTTTTATAAAAAGCCACACTGGAATAATTTAAAGCCAGACCATCCTTGAAATAGATATTAATTAAAGGGTAGGTTGCCATGAAAGCAAAACCATACAGCATGAAACCGATCTCAAAATGAAGGTAGGGTTTATTGGTTTTCAGGATATGTATCATATCGCGAACTGACACGCGTACAGAATCCAGAATATTTTTACCCTTAGGATATTGCTGTATGTTTTCATAGGGTATCCTCGAGAGGAAGAAAATAGATATGAGGCTGAGAATGGCAACGACCGGAAAGATATAAACAAAAACAAAGCTGTTCATATCAAGCATCAAGCCGTATATAAAGGTAGTGACCAGTAAGATGACCTTATTCAAAGAAGTTGTATAGCTGTATAATTTCCCGAAATTCTGATGCCGGTAATTGGTTTTCAGTAACACATTAATAGCAGGAAAGATAACAATGTTGCCAAAGTAATAAATAAGGAACAATCCGAGAAAAATGTAGTGATATCCGGGATGCAACATCATCTCTGCTTCATTTCGCGGGAAAAAGAAAATAAGCACCAGAGGAAGGCGGGTTACCAGGGCAGTAACTCTAAGCATTATCTTTTTATTCCGTATCCTTTTCCTGATTGCATTAAAAATGATCAGGAAGACAAACACCATCATACTGAATTGGAAAAGGAAAGCAAGCTGATAATCGCTTCCCTGCATACTTTTTATAAAAACATATTCATTCAGTGCCAACACTCCCAAAACTATTCCCTCAATAGCAAAATATATGGTATGCAGTCGAAAGGTCAGCCATTCGTTTTTTTCCAGATTAAGATATCTGAATCTGAACATAATAGAAATTTAAAGCAGCAAAGATAAGAGGAATTGCGGATCAAAGCGTGACAGCGCAAAGGCGGGCTGAACATTTATCGCAACATATTGTTTATTACGGGAACTCAAAAGATAATAAAGATGAAACTTACAGGCAAAAAAACACTGAAATACCTGCTTGTTTTATTCATTACCACAACAACTTTAATGAAAGCATTAGCGCAGGAGAATAAAAATTTTCACGATTTCACGGTTGAAACAATAGACGGAAAGCAAATAGCTTTATCTGAATTTAAAGGCAAGAAAATTCTCGTGGTCAACACGGCTTCAAAATGTGGGTTTACGCCTCAATATGCTGAATTGCAGAAGCTATATGAAGAGTACGGAGGGGACAAATTTACCATTATAGGTTTTCCGGCGAATAATTTTTTAAAACAGGAACCTGGCAGCAATGAAGAAATTAAAACCTTTTGTGAGATCAATTATGGGGTAACGTTTCCAATGATGGCTAAAATTTCGGTGAAAGGCAAGGATATAAACCCATTATACTCCTGGCTGACAAATAAGGAGCTTAATGGGGTTATGGATGCCGAAGTTAAATGGAACTTTCAGAAATTCATGATAGATGAAAACGGGAACCTCTTGGATGTTATACCACCCCGGGAAAGTCCTTACACTGACAAAATCGTTACCTGGCTCAGTAATTAACTTTTCACTTTAGCATTAAAGAGGAAGTTCTTATATTTACAGGATAAACAAATCCTGTAAAATATGGAAACCGGTGCCTTTTTTAAAATCACTTATGGTCTTTATATAGTAAGTTCTCTCAACGCGGAACAGAAATATAACGGACATATTTCCAATACTGTTTTTCAGGTCACAGCCAACCCACCGAGATTTGCAGTCGCGAGTCATAAAGAAAATCTCACAACGGCGTATATCAGGGAAAGTGGATTATTTTCCATTTCTGTTCTTAAACAGGAAACAGGAATGGGATTTATTGGCCCATGGGGCTTTCAATCCGGAAAAGACATAAATAAGTTCGCAAAGGTCAACTATATCAAAGGTAAAAGCGGAGTTCCTATTGTCACGGAAAATGTCATAGCCTATCTTGAATGTAATCTGGAACAAACTATTGATACAGGATCCCATATTCTCTTTATTGGGAAAGTATCGGATGCCAAAATCCTGGATAGTGAATCACTTCCTTTAACCTATAGTTGGTACAGAGAGGTAATTAAGGGACTTTCGCCGGAAAAAGCACCTACATTCACAAATTATGCTAAACAACAAGATAAAATAGATGAAATGGAAATGAAAAATTCAGAAAATAAAAAAACCAAACATCGCTGTCTGGTTTGTGGCTATGTTTATGATCCGCAGGAAGGGGATCCATCCAAAAACATTTCCCCGGGAACGGCATTTGAGGATTTAGCCGATGATTGGACCTGCCCGGTATGTGGTGTTGGTAAAAAAGAATTTATGGCTGAAGAATAAAAAACCCCGGAATATCCGGGGTTTTTCGTTATTTTTTCCCAATAAGTTTAATCTTCAAACCTATTTCATCGTATATGAAGTTGTCTTTCAAATTGTCGAAGAATTTTCTGGACCCATATTTTATGTTCCATTCCGATCTGTCGATTACAAACTGAGGCGTATAGGCTATAACCTCATCCCCTTTCATTGAAACTACAGCATCAAAAGTGATGCTACGGGTAACATCTTTCATGGAAAGATTACCGGTTATCCTATGAGTTGGTCGAAACTCGCTGTCTTTAACCGATCCGGCATCAACCTTTTCTACTCCAGTAATAACAAAACGTGAAACCGGATACATTTCTACTTCGAAAAAATCTGCGGATTTCAAATGATCAACAAGTTTCTGATTATACTCAGGATCCTGAACATCTTCGTTTTCAATAGATTTCATATCAATCACAAAATCACCACCAACCAAACTGCCATCTTCGACCATGAGTTTGCCGCTGCTAAGAAAAATGGTTCCGTAGTGTTCACCTGTTGGTTTGGTACCTAACCACTCAATGACACTTTGTACAGTATCTGCAGCATAAACAATGGATGCGCCCGATTTGTCATTACCCGGTTCTGCAGCTTCACCGGAAGTGACCTTTTGACCTTCGGGCCCTTTACACCCAAATATTGCGGCTGTCACCAAAATCGCGATAATAAAAATACCTTTTTTCATAATTCAGAGTTTTAAATTGTTTAACATATACTAATGCTCATTAAACAAAGTATATCATAAAAAGTTCAACTTTCTTGATTGAGGGTCACTATTTGAAACAAATCTGAAAAACTCTAAAATTTTTTCAGCGTAAAGCGAAATTCAATTTTCAATATATATGCTTAATAATCAGGATAAAAAGAATGTAATAAATTTTCTAAAGTAGTATCCTATAAAAAATACTTAAAATATTTTACTACTATGTATTGCATAGTATTAAAAAATGTATTATCTTTGTCGCATGAATATCGAGAAACAAACAGCACAAATGCGTAAAGGGGTACTGGAGTTATGTATCCTTTCGATAATTGACAGGCACGATGCCTACGCATCGGATATTCTGGTTCAATTAAAAGACGCACAATTAATTGTAGTTGAGGGTACCTTATATCCTCTATTAACGCGATTAAAGAATGATGGATTTCTAAATTACCGGTGGGAGGAATCGAAATCGGGTCCTCCGAGGAAATACTATGTAATTACGGAAAACGGCAGGATCATGTTAAGCAGGTTGCATTCGATCTGGAATGACCTTGTAGAATCCGTTGCGCAAATAACAGAAAAAGTAAAAGAATAAATACCATTATATATATGAAAAAGACCATTTCAATTAACATCAGGGGTATTGTTTTCCAGATCGATGAAGATGCCTATGAAAAGCTATATATTTATCTGGCATCATTGAGAAGGCATTTTGACCAGACCCAGGGTAAGGAGGAGATACTGGAAGATATCGAAACCCGTATTTCAGAACTTTTGCAGGAAAACCTGAAAGACAACAAACAGGTCATAAGTATAGAAGATATAGAACGTATCATAGCTATTCTTGGACAACCCGTCGACTTTGACGAAGACGATGAAGATGACCAAAAGAGTGAACAACAAACCCAATACAGCACAAAAAGACTATACAGGGATCCTGACCATCAGGTGCTTGGGGGTGTTTGTAGCGGTTTGGGGGCATACTTCAGGATAGATCCGTTATGGTTCAGGTTGATGTTCATAGTGTTCTTGTTCGTATGGGGAACCGGTGTTCTGGCTTACCTTATTTTGTGGGCTGTTGTTCCCAAAGCCAATACAACTGCAGAAAAACTGGAAATGAGAGGTGAAAAGGTTACAGTGGAGAACATTGAAAAATCCATAAGGGAAGAATTTGAGCATATCCGTTCAAAACTTCAGGATCTGACAGGACAGACAAAGGAACAATTTAAAAAAAAAGCAGTTTCGCCGGGTAATGTAATAGAGCGTTTTCTTTTAATATTGCTTGACGGTCTTAAGTTGGTAGTAAGAGTACTGGTTATCATTCTCGGTATCGCTTTATTATTGACAGGTCTGGGGATGCTGGCAGCTTTCATAACCTTGCTTTTCGGATTTGAAGGCATTTTCTTCACAGACCATTATGAGGTAGTTAGTCTTCCATTTCAGACACTGTTTTACTTTCTAAATCCCGCAGGTCAGTCATATGGTTTTTTCTATCTCGGAATCATCTTATTAATATCGGTTCCGCTTATCATGCTTATTTACAATGCGGCCAGAATGATTTTCAGGTTTGAACGGATAAGGTATCTTGGGCTCACAGCATTTAATATTTGGTTAGCAGGATTGATCATAGTAGGGATTTATGCATTCCGGACCGCCAGGCATTTCCAGTTTGAGCAACAGACCGAAACGGAGTTTTCCATTATTCAACCTGTTGGGGATACATTGCATCTGGGGTTGAAAAACCGAATGCCGGAAGCACTGCTTGAAGGAAAAGATGTTTTAATGGTTACCGATGACTTTGAAGTCGCCCTTGCCCATGAAAAGAAATACATTGGAGAAATTGGACTGGAAACCACTGAAAGTCATGATAACGAATTCCATTTGATCATGTACGTTAAGGCAAGAGGTAAAAATCATCACGATGCTCTGGAAAATGCCTCAGCGGTTACCTATGAATTTGAATCAACGGAAAACAGTATTCTTCTGGCCAATTATTATGTTCTACCAGACAGCATACCCTGGACAAAGCATGAAGTCACCATTGAGATCCAGGTACCTGAGGGCAAGGCAATAAAACTTGATAAAAAACTTGTTAAAATAAACGACAGAATGGGACGAAAAATCAGGATCAGAACATCCGGGCAGATGTTATCTATCCATAAAACCATATGGGAAAGCAAGTTTAACAGACCCTTTCTCACAGGCATTTCTCACAGAACCCATTTTATCAAACAAGTATTGCTTAATTAATGATCCTAACTGCAGTTTCGTATTAAAATATGGTTATTGCAATTTGCGAACAGAGTTTAATGGGAAGCTTCAGAACCAAATATTCGGTTTACAGCGTAGTTTGCTTGGGTTGGTCATCCGGAATTAAACCTTTTTTGGCTATTTTTGTTCCTATCACAGAGCAATCCAATACAAATCATGGGACAAAAAACAGCCACAGCAAAGCCTAGGAAAAAAGTATCCAACGCTCTTCCCGCGAAGGAAGAGATATTGCAGGATTACCGAATAGCACAGGAAAGTCGTCAGGCAAGTTTGCTTGGCCGCAGGGAAGTACTCACAGGTAAGGCAAAATTTGGGATTTTTGGAGACGGGAAGGAAATTCCCCAGTTGGCGATGGCAAAGGTTTTCAAGGACGGGGATTGGCGTTCGGGATATTACCGTGATCAGACTTTTATGCTTGCAACGGGAATGATGACCCTGGAGGAGTTTTTCTCTCAGCTTTACGGTGATACGAATCCGGAATCCAATCCGGGTACGGGTGGACGGGTCATGAACAATCATTTTGCTACAAGAAGTCTGGATGAAGCAGGTGAATGGAAAGATCTCACAGCGCAAAAGAACTCTTCTGCCGACATCTCCCCTACTGCCGGCCAAATGCCACGATTGCTTGGATTAGCCCTTGCATCAAAGATTTTCAGAAACAATGCGGAGCTTAAGGATGACGTAAACTTTTCACGTAACGGTGACGAGGTTGCATTCGGTACGATAGGTGATGCCAGTACTTCTGAAGGTCATTTTTTTGAAAGTCTTAATGCTGCTGCTGTTTTGCAGGTACCCATGGCCGTTTCCGTTTGGGATGATGGGTGGGGAATTTCCGTTCCCCGGAAATTCCAGACAGCCAAAGACAGTATTTCCGATCTGCTTAGCGGATTCAGGAAGGAGGACAAGGGAAGCGGGATTCTGATCTATAAGGAGAAGGGATGGGACTACCCTGCTCTTGTCAGCGCCTACCAGGAAGGAATTGAACGATGCAGAAGGGAACATATTCCGGTTTTATTTCATATCACAGAACTCACGCAACCCCAGGGTCATTCAACCTCCGGTTCGCACGAACGCTATAAATCACCAGAACAATTAAAGTGGGAAGAAAATCATGATGGTGTGCAAAAGATGAGAGAATGGATACTTGAAAACAACATCGCGACCATTGAGGAACTGGATGATATAGAAAAAAATGCTGCAAAGCGTGTAAAAGAAGCCAGGAGAAATGCATGGGAAAGGTTTATCCGGCCAATCTCAGAACAAAGGGATGATTTTCTCCGAATGGTAGACATCAGTACCTGTAATTGTGCCAAGACAGCCAAGATCGATCACATTAAACAGGAACTGGCCATGGTTGGGGAACCTATCTGGAAAGATATAATGTCGTCGGGAAAGAAGATACTCAGGTTGATATGCGATCATTGTTCCAATCCACAAAACTCGTTAAAGATAAATGTTATGACCTGGCGCGACCAGGCTATGCTGAACAAAAATCAGGATTACAGCTCACATTTGTGGAGTGAATCCAGGCATTCCGTCCGAAATCTACAGGAGATCGCCCCCATTATACCTGAAAATGCTCCCGAAGTGCCTGGCAGGGAGATCCTGAAAATGAACTTCGATTATATTTTTTCGCATAACAAACATACTCTTATTTTCGGCGAAGATGTCGGAAAAATCGGAGGAGTGAATCAGACCCTTGAAGGTCTGCAGGACAAGTACGGAGAACTCAGGATCTCTGATACAGGAATCAGGGAAGCAACCATCATTGGCCAGGGTATAGGAATGGCTATGAGGGGGTTAAGACCTATAGCGGAAATACAGTACTTTGATTATCTGTTATATGGTTTGCAAGTACTTAGCGACGACCTGGCCACCTTACAATACCGTACAAGAGGAGGGCAGAAAGCACCCTTGATCATCAGCACCAGAGGACACAGGCTGGAAGGCATCTGGCATTCAGGTTCTCCTTTGAGTATGGTCATTAATTCCATTCGTGGAGTACATGTTATTGTACCCAGGAATTTGACCCAGGCTGCGGGTTTTTACAATGCTATGCTGGCTTCCGATGAACCCGCGTTAATCATTGAACCTTTGAATGGATACAGGTTAAAAGAGAAGTTACCTTCAAATATTGGTGAATACATGATAAAACCCGGCAAACCGGAGATTCTTAAACAAGGATATGATATTACGCTGGTTACTTATGGTTCCTGTGTAAGGATTGCCCAGGATGCCGTTGCCCAATTGACGGAGTTCAGCATTGACGTGGAGCTTATCGATGTACAGACCCTTTTGCCTTTTGATACAGAGCATGTTATAGCTGAATCTCTTAAGAAAACCAACAAAATTCTATTCTTTGACGAAGATGTTCCGGGAGGAGCTACTTCATTTATGATGCAAAAAGTATTGGAAGAGCAGAACGGATTCTATCACCTTGATGCACAGCCCAGAACATTAACTGCAAAACCACATCGGGCAGCATACAGTACCGATGGGGATTACTTTTCCAATCCCAACGCCGAGGATGTATTTGACGCTGTTTACAATATCATGCACGAAGTTAATCCTGCGAAGTATCCTAAAATATTCTAAGGTGAATATACAGGATTTCCCGGGTACATATCCGGGAACATTTTAATGTGTTATTTTTGCCGGGATCACGATTATCATGCTGCCACTACGTTATATCATAATCATTATTACCATCCTCATCATGGCTGCCTGCATGAGGGAGCAAAGCCCTGAGGAGTTATCTTTATCTGAGGCAGAAAAACCTCCTGCATCATTCCTGCTACCCTGGGCATCACCACAGCCACCTTCCTCCTACTATACTTTACGTTTCCTTGATGTCACGGCTAATGTGGATACAAATCAGATAAGGATCAGAAAACCAGAAGTCCCCATATGGCTTAGTTCTAAGCATGCCCCGCAAATAACAGAGAAAAGAACCAAGCCTAAATCCATGCTGGTATACGACAGCGAACGGGCCAATATTGCCAACCGGTTACCAAAGACCGATCCCCACAGGTATTTTTCCATTGGCTTTGATAACGATGTATTTTTCAGCATGGATTATTATTACACCAACGGGATACAATTCCAATATTTTCATCCGGGAATGGAAAAATCTCTCCCCTATGGGCTGACCATCCCATATCGTCGTCCTTCCTTGAATTACTATGGCATGAAGCTCGTACAGAATATGTATACCCCAACGCGGTTGGATGTAACCTACATCCTGGAAAACGACAGACCCTTCGCCAGTTATTTATATCTTGGATATGAAAAGATCACTTTTGATCCCGGCAGAAAGATCAAAATCAATTCAGGACTGGATATAGGCATGCTGGGACCCACCTCTCTTGGGGGGCTCATTCAAACCACTTTGCATAATACAGAACCTACCGGTTGGGTAAACCAGATAGGAAACGATATCGTATTGTCGTATACAGCAGGCATTGAAAAGGGCATTGTAGAGAAAGATTTTTTTAGTTTTAACATGAAAGGGAGCGCTATTGCCGGAACCCTATATGACAATCTTCAACTGGATGCATCCATTTTGGTTGGCAGGTACGAGCCCTATTTCCAGGGGATGGGATTGCATTGCGGAAGAGACCGGACGTACAGGCATAATATTCAATATGCTTTCCGGGTGCAAGCCAAAGGAACTCTGGTAGGATACGACGCCACATTACAGGGAGGTTTGTTCAACAAGGATAATCCCTATTCTTTAGAAGCGGATGACATTTTGCGGTTTACCTTTGCTGCAGAAACCGGATTTTTTTTCAGATACCGCTGGCTTGAACTGGAAGCCGGAGTTTTTTATTTAACACCGGAGTTTAAATCGGGGAAGGATCATAAATGGGTGCACCTGAGCGCAACATTTTGCCTTTAGCAATGTTATCCTGGTTAGAAAACAATAAAAAAATGGGAAATAACGGAAGCAACGCCATATGTAATCTTTTCGGCGAGGAGAAAGTAAATTACCCGGTCAATTACGATCTGAAAGTTATAATGGATACTGCAAACCCTGATCAAACGAACAAAGAAAAGATCATACAGGTCCTTGAAACACTAAACATCCCTTATAACGACTGGAGGACAAAAAACAGCAGTAAAGGCAATTACATAAGTTTCACGGTGAATATTACGATAAGCAGTAAATCCATCCTGGAAGGCTTATATAAAGGACTTAAAGCAGTACCAGAGATAAAATATGCAATCTAAAACCCTTTCATCTGAATACATACTTGCTATAGTAAGTCAAAGTATATGCACAATATAGAGCCATATTATTCCTGGAGGCACATATACATTGCATCCGAGGATGAATTGTCTCCTTTCTATGGAAGGGAATACAGTGAGTTTACTTTCAAACATGCAATTTATGACCATTACATTCATCCCCAGTGGGATGAAATAGGGTCGTCTACCCTTTACATCAAGGTCCTATATGCAGAATACAATACCGGTTATTGTATTATAGAGATGATGGGGGAATGGAATGATGCTCTTCACAACGACATCATGTATCTCAAAAGGAATATTGCAGAGCCGCTTATGGAGTGTGGGATTAATAAGTTCATCCTGATCGGGGAGAATATCCTGAATTTTCATTCGGGAGACAACGATTATTATCAGGAATGGAGTGATGAGCTTGAAGATGGATGGATTATTGGTTTGAATTTCAGGGAACACGTCATCAATGAATTCAGTGCGGCCAATCTTGATTACTATATTGCATTCGGAGGGAGGTTTAATTCTTTTGCGTGGCGCATACAGGATCCGATGCGCTTGTGTGAAAAAATCAATGAATTAATTATAAAAAGGCTGAATCCATGACCCAACGATCGGTGATCCTACACATACACGGCAGGGTGCAAAATGTCGGATTTCGATATTATACACAAAAGAAAGCACTAAGTCTCAATATTAAAGGTTTCGTGAAGAATTTACCGGACGGTTCCGTTTATGTTGAAGCGCAAGGTGAACCAAGCAACATTGAAGACTTCATAGCATTTTGCCGGCAGGGGCCAGACTGGGCCAGGGTAGATGATTTATCTATCCAGGACACACCGGCAGAGGATTTTGAAGGGTTCCACATTCGCTAATCTGTCTTCTTAGCCCTCAGGATATGCCTTTTCCCCGGTGGTCCCGGTAGTATTTCCACTGCAAATCCGATTGATTTCAGATTGCGTTTAACTTCGCCTTTGACAGTATAAGTAAGAAACAAGCCGTTTGTGGTAAGGGCACGATACACTTTTTGTAATACAGGTAAATTCCACATTTCCGGTTGTGTATCGGGGCTGAAAGCATCGTAATAAACAAGATCATAATTATCCGGGGAAAGAACCGCCTCATGAATACCGCTTGTATCTTTTAAGAAACGGAAATCCGGTGCAAGGAGAAAAACTTTGCCTGGTTTTCCTGTGTGAATTTTTTCCAGGTAATGATCGGCTTCGCACACAGAAATTTGTTCCGCATAATTTAATTGTTTCCATGTATCGGATTCCAGGGGGAAGGGTTCCAATGCGTGATAATAAACCGTTTTCATTTCCCGAACAGCCTGACAACAGGTAAGAAGCACATTCAATCCGGTACCCATTCCTACTTCCAGAATCCTTAAAGGGCTTTTGTTTGAAATTACAGAAAACCCCTGATCAATAAAAATATATTTTGATTCGGTTAAAGCGCCAAAAGTAGAATGATAGCACTCACCAGTATTTATCCACCGGATTGTACTGGATCCATCGGCTGTAATTACATGTATTCTTTTCAACGGTTATACCTGATATGAAGGTTTACAATTGGAAATGGTGTTTGAAGGGTTGTAACCAATCCACCGGTTTCATAATCATAGATCCGGATATTGTATAAACCGGCTGCAAACAAAAATCCGGAGACTTCATCATAGGCAAGTATTCCTATTCCTGGGGCGGGAATAGCCTGATAGAGATGTTGGCTGAGTGCATTATATTCGTATAAAGCATTTTCAGTAGCCAGGACGTACTTATTGGGGCCTGCTCCAACCATTGATTGAAATGTATGCTTTTTCAGATTAGCTTCTTCATATATTTGTCCGGAATAGGCATCAAGAACCATTACATACGCGGTATCTCCAACATTTCCAAAAACATAGATTTTATCGGTATTTTTTTCTCCGAAACCCTTAACATCAAGCTGAGTGCGTATTGATCCGGCTCCGGCTCCGGTGGTTCCGTAGTTCAAAGCCACATATTTTTCGGGGCCGGAACGGGAAGTCTGATATGAAACAATATATTTGCTCCCACGATAAACCAGCCATGGTATCCTGTCGGTATTCAAAGGAGTATTCACCTTGGTCAAGCCATTCGCATTCAAACCAATGATACTTCCATTCCCGGTGCCGGTATAAACCAACTGCCCATAAGCAGATAAGCCGTAAATTTCGGTATAAGGGGATGGTGGTTGATAATCCCATTGAACATCCAGGCTATCGAGATCATAAGCATAAAGACCGGACGGTGGCAAACCGGCAAAGTAAAAGTGTCCATTAAAAGCATTTATTATTGAGTTTCCGTAACCCATGTTAATGGTAACAGTGCCATTTTCAAAAAACAGAGAATCATAGCGGGTAATATACGTTTTAAGATCATTCTGACGTGTGATTGCCCATAGTTGTCGT
>JAHJRE010000105.1 GCA_018831055.1 Bacteroidota bacterium | reverse complement strand
GCTCCTTGTAATTGACTTTTTTACCGTACATCAGGATGCCCGTACGGTATATCTTACCAGCAAGCCAGGTAGTACCCAGAAAACCCAGTACCAGCAACAGCATGGAGAGATACAATTCAGGAAGTGGCACTCCGAAGGGGATGCGGACCATCATCACTACCGGACTGGTAAAAGGGATGATGGAGAACCAGAAGGCCACAGGACCGTCGGGATAACGCATCACAAACTGAGCGATAATCAATGACAGGATTAGAGGCAGACTCACCGGCAACATGAACTGCTGCGTATCGACCTCGGTATCGGAGGCTGAACCTATGGCAGCAAACAAAGCGGCATATAAAAGATAGCCGAACAGGAAGTAAAAAATAAAAGATAGCACCATGGTGCCAAAATCAATCGAATCAATTATCTCCAGGATCTTGGTTACATCTTCTTTTTCCTCTGTCACCGGGATTTCCTGCTGTGCTATGAACTGATCCTGCCCCGGTACCAACTGCGTGAAATTCTCCCGGGGTAAATCACCGGCATAGGTTACCTGAAATACCGATACTATGGTAAAAGTAAGAATCACCCACAGCAGGAACTGCGTCAGCCCTACCAATGCGATGCCGATGATCTTGCCCATCATCAGCTGGAATGGCCTTACACTGGAAACGATGATCTCAACGATGCGGTTGCTCTTTTCCTCAATGACACCACGCATCACCTGGGCTCCGAAGATAAAAATGAACATATAGATCATAAGCCCGGCAAAGATCCCAAGTACCATGCTAACCTCGGTAAAGGTCTTTTCCTCAGCTCCCTCCTCGTCAATAAGCATGCTAACCAGGGTTATATTTGCCTTCGCCGACAATATAACATCACGGTCTATCCCGGAGGCCGCCAGTTTCAATGCTTCGACCTCCTTCTTCATCACGTTGCGTATGTACGTCTGAATGCTCACCGGTAACTGACGGCTGCCGTATACGACAGCGGATGTCGGAAGATTTAGTTCGGTGCGGGGAATGTATAGCAAAGCATCATCATCACTTCCGATGAGATTGTTTTTCGCAGTTTCAAGGTCTGTGACAACATACTGGAAACGCATATTATCCTCATCCTGGAACTTACCGTAAAAAACCCCGCTTTCATCCAGTACCAGTACGGTTTTTACCTGCTGGTCGGAAACCTGGGAGATGATGATGGGCAGAATGATCACGGATGCCATAAGTATTGGCCCCAGAAAGGTCATGATGATGAACGACCTCTTCCTGACACGGGTAAGAAACTCCCTGCGGATGACCAATAATATCTTATTCATGGATTTCCTGCTCCTTTACCTTTTTGATAAAAATGTCGTTCATCGTAGGAAGGATTTCCTGCAATGAATGTATGCTTACTTGTCCGATCAGCAGGTTTAACAGGTCATTTGCACTGCGGTCACGCCCAATCTTTATCCTGGCCGTCCGCAATCCCTCTTCAAATCCTTCGCTGATAACGCTGAAATCGCTGTTTAGCAATGCAGGAAGCTCTCCGTCAAAGTTATTGAATGATATTTCAAAAACATTAGCTCTATTAGCATTGCGAATCTCTTTCACACTGCCGTCGAGAACCTTTCTGGAGCGGTTGATGAGAGCGATATGGTCGCAAAGTTCTTCAACAGATGCCATATTATGGGTTGAAAATAAGATGGTTGCGCCATTATCGCGCAAACGGAGTATCTCGTCTTTAAGAAGGTTTACATTGATGGGGTCAAATCCGCTGAAAGGCTCATCAAAGATCAATAGAGAGGGCTCATGCACGACCGTTACGATGAACTGCACCTTTTGCTGCATGCCCTTGGAGAGCTCTTCCACCTTACGGTTCCACCAGTTGAGGATGTCAAATTTGCCAAACCAGTTCTTTAGCCTTGTTTGAGCATCATGATGAGAAAGGCCCTTCAAGCGGGCAAGATACATGGCCTGCTCGCCAACCTTCATCTTCCGGTACAAGCCACGCTCTTCCGGAAGGTAACCGATGCGCCCCACATGCTCAGCTCTGAGCTTTTCGCCTGCAAAAAACAACTCACCCGAATCCGGTGCCATGATCATATTGATGATCCTGATGAGACTTGTCTTTCCTGCACCGTTTGGACCGAGTAATCCGAAAATACTCCTTTCAGGCACCTCAATGCTCACCTCATCAAGGGCTTTGTGTCCGGCATATTGTTTGGTTATGTTTCTCGCTGTTAACAGTTGCATCAGGAAAGGTTCTTGGTTTTATTGAAAATATTCCCGCATACGCTCAAAGAATCCTTTGTCCGCTCCGGTAGGCTTGGGTTGGAAATTTTCCGATTCCGACAGTTTTTCCAGGATGGTCTTTTCTTCCTTACTAAGGTTTTGTGGCGTCCAGACATTGACATTAACCAGTATGTCGCCCCTGGGTGAGCCGTTCACATCGGGAAGCCCTTTTCCTTTTAACCTCAGAACCTTGCCTGCCTGCGTTCCCGGAGCGATCTTGATCCTTGCCTTGCCTTCCAGTGTGGGTACATCAACATTGGCTCCAAGAGCAGCATTGGTAAAGGAAATGTATTTGTCGTAAATAAGATTCCGACCGTCACGGATCAACTCCGGATGCGGTATTTCTTCGATCAGGATGATAAGGTCTCCCGGCACTCCTCCCCTGGCAGCCGCGTTGCCTTTTCCCGACATCGACAACTGCATGCCGTCGCTAACTCCACCAGGTATGCGGACAGAAATAATCTCCTCTCCACTGACTATCCCATCGCCGTGGCAGCTATGACATTTTTCGATAATGATCTGGCCTTCGCCTCCGCAGGATGGACAGGTGGTGGTTGTACGCATCTGCCCAAGAAAAGTGTTGGTTACCTGAGTAACCTGTCCCGTTCCCCGGCATGTCTGACAGGTATGAAACGATCCTCCCTTGTGAGCTCCTGTACCGTTACAGGCTTCACAGGAGACATACTTATTGACCTTGATCTTTTTCTCTATCCCGGTGGCAATCTCATGCATCTCCAGTTTCACTTTGATGCGCAGATTGGTGCCACGGTTCACCCTCCTGCTCCGTGTCCTGCCTCCACCGCCAAAACCACCAAATCCAAAGCTCTCGAAAACATCCCCGAAATGGCTGAAGATGTCATCCATCGACATCCCGCCACCACCACCGAAGCCGTTCATACCCCGTAATCCGTCGTGACCAAACTGGTCGTAACGCTTCCTCTTGTCAGGATTGCTTAATACCTCATACGCCTCGGCCGCCTCCTTGAAATGCGACTCAGCATCGGGATTGTCAGGATTCTTATCAGGATGGAATTTCAGAGCTTTCTGACGGTATGCCTTCTTGATCTCCTGCTCCGTGGCATTGCGCGAAACCTCCAGAATTTCGTAGTAATCTCTCTTTTGCGACATGTTAATGCGATAGTTTTTTAGTTAGCCCGGCCGCCTAATTGCCCACAACAACCCTGGCGTACCGGATCACCTTGCCGTTGAGAAGATACCCCTTCTCAACCTCGTCGATCACTCTTCCTTTTTGCTCAGGCGACGGCGCCGGTATGTTCGTGATGGCTTCGTGATAATCCGTGTCAAAAACCTCCCCAACGGTTCTCATCTGCTCCAGGCCCTTCTGATTCAGTATAGTCAGGAATTTATTGAAAATCAGCAAAACCCCTTCCTTAAGATTGCTATCCTCCGACGAATTCTCCATGCTCCGGATCGCACGCTCAAAATCATCAAGAACAGGGAGTAAGGCAGTAATTACCTCTTCCGAGGCGGTCTTGCTCATCTCAATCTTTTCCTTCAATGTCCTTTTCCGGAAATTGTCAAACTCCGAAAATAAACGAAGGTATTTGTCATTCAGCTCATCAACTTTTTCTTTCAATTCTTTGTTCTCCTTTTCCAGGATGGCCTGTTTCTTCCTGCGCAGTGTTTTTTTGTCAGTCCCTTCCATGCTTTCCTGTTCCGGCTGACCACCTTCATTTATATCCTCAGGCTCTTCCCTTAGGGTTTTGTCAACGTCTTCAATCATCTCTGTTAACATTTAAATTAAATTCACCGCTAAATAACAAATAATTTGCCAATGGAGGGAGGAGGACAAATTGGCAGGAGAAGATATCAGATCGGAGATCGGAGAATGCGATCGACGATTTCACACTCGTTTGATTTCTGCGCCCAGTTTAGCAAGCCGGTTATCGATATGCTGGTAGCCGCGATCGATCTGTTCGATGTTATGGATTACGCTGCGTCCTTCCGCGCTGAGGGCAGCAATGAGGAGGGCAACGCCGGCGCGTATGTCGGGAGATGTCATCTCTATACCTTTGAGGGGATACTGCCGGTTAAGCCCTATCACGGTGGCCCGGTGCGGGTCGCAAAGGATGATCTGGGCTCCCATGTCGATGAGCTTATCGACAAAGAAAAGTCTGCTTTCAAACATCCACTGATGGATCAATACACTGCCTTTTGCCTGGGTGGCAGTTACAAGGACGATACTGATAAGGTCGGGAGTGAACCCCGGCCAGGGCGCATCCCTCACGGTGAGTATCGAACCATCCATGAAGGTTTCTATTTCATAGGATTTCTGTGCAGGAACAATGATATCGTCATCTCGCTTTACAATACTGATCCCCAGCTTCCTGAAAACATCGGGGATCATACCCAGTCTTTCATAATTGACGTTCTTGATGGTTATCTCCGACTGTGTCATGGCAGCCAGTCCGATAAAACTTCCCACCTCTATCATGTCGGCCAGTAAACGGTGCTCCGTGCCGTTAAGCTCCTCAACACCCTCAATGGTAAGCAGGTTGGAACCCACCCCGGATATCCGGGCTCCCATGCGGTTCAACATGGAGCAAAGCTGATAAATATATGGCTCACACGCCGCGTTGAAAATGGTGGTTTTCCCTTTGGCAAGAACAGCCGCCATAACAATATTCGCCGTACCCGTCACGGATGCTTCATCAAGCAGCATGTCACATCCCTTCAGATCGGATGAGTCCACACAATACATCTTTTCCTTGTCATCATAATGAAAGCGGGCTCCCAGGCGCTGGAGACCGGTAAAATGCGTATCCAGCCTGCGCCTTCCAATCTTGTCGCCCCCCGGATGCGGCATGAACGATTTGCCAAAGCGCGCAAGCAAAGGACCGAGTATCATAATCGACCCCCGCAGGCTTTCTCCCTGCGACTTAAATTCCTGGGAACGCATGTAATCGAGATTGACATCTGCCGCACGGAAGGTCCATGTCCCCTCCCCTTCCTGGGATACCTCAACACCCAGATCACGGATGATGCCGATAAGCTTGATCACATCCCTGATGGCAGGAATATTGCTGATGGTCACCTTATCACGGGTGAGCAAAACCGCGCTGATCACCTGAAGTGCCTCGTTCTTGGCCCCCTGGGGTATGATCTCCCCCTGAAGCTTTCTGCCGCCGATGATCTCAAATGAACTCATGAAAAATACTATTGATTCTTATGACGACGCATTCTCATTTTGTTGTTGCTGTTGCCACCGCCGTTATCACGCTTGTTTATAAATTTCTTGCGCTTTTGCCTTGCCAGGATGTCACTCGTCTCATTAAGCTTGAAATCCTCGCCTAACTTTAACTTGCCACCCGACAGCTCTTCAAAGTGTTTATAGATCAACTCGTCGTTTACCGAGTCGCGATTCCAGTTCAGATACGACTTCTTCAGGTGATTGGCAATGGTCTGGATCAGAGCCTCTTTCTCCGGCCCTTCTTCGTAGGTGATCGCCTTGGCAATAATGCGCTCTATGCTCCTTCCGTAATGACGGAAACGCATGGGATCCTTCTTGTATGATACTTTCCTTGGTTTTGATTCCAGGACTTCACGATCGGGGTAAGGAAACGGGGAATCAATATCCAGACGAAACCTGGAAATGATAATGAGCTGGTCCCATAACTTTTGCTTATAGTCGGCTGTCTCTTTTATCTTCGGGTTCATCGAAGCCATAATGTTTACAATGGCACGCGCTACGGCAGTTCTCTTATCACGGTCTTCCACACTGATGGCAAACTCAATCATCTTCTGGACATTCCTGCCATATTCGGGCATCACCAGCTTTTCCCTTGTACTATTATATTCCATGAAATATTTTATAAAAATTTGTAAAACTCAATCGAAAGGACTTAAAATAGGTCAGCTAATTCGTTGTTGCAGTTGAGACTGCAAATATAAATAAATAATTTCATTTAATTATCTTCAGCCTGGCAAATTTGAGTAATAATTGCTTTTGTCCGACTGCAGGAAAGAAGACCGTTGCTTTCCTGTTTCCTCCATAACCTTCTACAACCAGGACTTTCCCTTTGCCAAACCGCTGGTGCTCCACCTCCATTCCGGGCAGGATCTCCTCTTCATTGGCATCGTAGCCTTCATCGGAACCGGCCAGGTTACTTACCTTTTTCAGATTCTTCCCGGGAGGGGGTGATGGTGTGACAGATGAAGCTGAGGCTCCTGCACCCGGTGCCATAAACCCGGCACGGTGAGGCTGGTCGAGGTAATTTGCCGGTACTTCATCCAGGAAACGGCTGGGATCCGATGGTGTCAGAACTCCCCAGCGATAACGGTTCTCCGCGAACGAAAGGGTAAGGTGCTGCATGGCACGGGTAACGGCTACGTAAAAAAGGCGCCGCTCCTCCTCCAGGTCGGCCCGGGAATGTAACGACTGCATCGAAGGGAACAGGTTTTCTTCCAGCCCGACCACATATACATACGGAAACTCCAGCCCTTTGGCCGCATGGATGGTCATCAGCGATACATGGTTGCGGTCTTCCTTGTCTTTGTCGTCGGCATCGGTGAGTAAGGCCACATCGGCCAGGAAGCCGGCCAGAGTCTTCATGCCTTCCTGAACCTCACCGCTCTCCTGATCGGCAAAAGGTTGTTCGCTGAAATCCTTGATGGCGTTCAGCAACTCTTCAATATTTTCATATCTGGCAACACCCTCAGGGGTTTTGTCCTCGTAAAGGTCTTTCAGGAGACCCGATGAAACGGCGATATGGCGAGCTAAATCATAGGCATTACGGGTATTCAGCATGGCATTGAAACTCCGGATCATGGTCGCAAATTCCTGGAGCTTTGTCGCCGTTCCTGAATTGACATCCAGACCGAAGCGCCTGGGATCGGAGATCACCTCCCACATGCTTACCCCCACAGCCGCTGCCGCAACCACAGCCTTCTCCATGGTTGTCTTCCCTATTCCCCTCGCCGGATAATTGATGACACGCTGCAGGGCCTCCTCATCCTTGCTGTTGATAACCAACCGAAAATATGCCAGCAGATCTTTCACCTCCTTGCGCTTGTAAAACGACAAACCGCCGTAAATACGGTAAACAATGTTTCGCCGGCGCAAGGCCTCCTCAAACGACCTCGACTGGGCATTGGTACGGTACAGGATGGCAAAAGCGCTGTAAGGAAGCTGATGGTTCATCATATGCTCGAAGATGGAGCCGGCAACCATATTCCCTTCTTCGGTGTCGGTCGGTGTGCGGAACAGGCTGATCTTCGCACCTTCGTCGTTTTGCGTCCATATCTCTTTGAAGATCTGTTCCTTATTGTTAGCAATGATGAGGTTGGCCGCTCCTACAATGGTCTTGGTGGAACGGTAGTTTTGTTCCAGTTTAAAGGTTCGGGAATCGGGGTAATCGCGCCGGAAGCTTAAGATATTCTGGATGTTGGCACCGCGGAAACCGTAAATGCTCTGGGCATCGTCGCCTACCACACAGATATTTTCATTGTCGGCAGCCAGCATTCGGATGATCATATACTGCACGTGGTTGGTATCCTGGTACTCATCCACCAGGATGTAACGGAACTTGCGCTGATATTTAAGCAGAGCATCGGGGAAGCGGTCGAGCAACAGGAAGGTGTTGAACAAAAGATCGTCGAAGTCCATGGCGTCGGAACTCTTCAGCCTGCGGTTGTAGAGGCTGTAGATCTCACCCGTGCGCGGCTTGCCCGCCATCTTGTCGATCTGCATCAGCTCGGCATTCTGGTTGTATGCCTCCGGACCGAGAAGGTTAATCTTGGCATTGGAAATCCGTCCCAGGATGTAGCCGGGAACATACATCTTCTTATCAAGGTTGAGTTCCTTGATAATGTTACTAACCAGACGCTTGCTGTCTTCCGTATCGTAAATAGTGAAATTGGAGCCATAACCCATCCTGTGCCCTTCTATACGCAGGATGCGCGCAAAGATAGAATGGAAAGTGCCCATCCACACATTCCGTGCATCGCTGCTGCCCACCAGTTCGATGATCCTTTCCTTCATCTCCCTGGCGGCTTTGTTGGTAAACGTAAGGGCCAGGATGTTAAAAGGATCCACTCCCTGGTTCAGCAGATGAGCAACCTTAAAGGTGAGCACGCGGGTTTTTCCCGATCCGGCCCCCGCGATCACCATCGACGGGCCGTCGGTATGCTCCACGGCTTTGCGCTGAGCCTCATTCAGTTCCTGAAAAATATCTTTCACGAAACGATTGCTTTGGAGCGCAAAAATAAAGGAATTGGGTAAAATGGGGGGGAGAAGTTATGAACAATTGGGGGCAGGGAACAGGGGGCAGGGGGCAGGGGGCAGGGAACAGGGAGCAGGGAGGCTGGGGGCTGGGGACTGGGGGCTGGGGGCTTTCCAGGAATAACTGATGAATTCTCAAAGAGATACTAAAAACTATTGTGCTCTACTGTGCCTATTGTGGTTCAATTTTTCACCACATTAGTCACAATAGTACACAATAGAGGTTTGGTAGGGATTGGGATACTGGGATACTGGGATACTGGATTACTGGATTACTGGGGGCTTTCCAGGAATAACTGATGAATTCTCAAAGAGATACTAAAAACTATTGTGCTCTACTCCCGATTTTCATCGGGACAGGTTGTGCCTATTGTGGTTCAAATACCAGGCAGGAGGGATAGTTTTAAGGGAGAATGGGCTCTGCTATAATTTAACTCTTAAAGTAAAATGGATTAAATGCATTGTTTCTTCATGCTTTAAAACTTCAACTGCAGGTGTGATGCAACTTGAAACATGCAGCTTGTAACTTGATATTAATCATTCCCGATACTCTTTAAAAAAAATTTACATTTTGTAATTTACATTTTGTAAATTGCAAAATGTAAATTAATTCTAAATATCATGAGAAAACCAGAAAATCCGTTTCTGATATCAGGCTACTACAGCCCGGATTACTTTTGCGACCGGAAGGAGGAGACATCACAATTGTTGAGTTACATCCAGAATGGTCAGAATGTTACCTTAACATCTGTCAGACGCATAGGGAAAACAGGCCTGATCAAACATCTTTTTCACCAATTGCCTGCAGGGTGGAGGGGAATATATGTTGATATTCTTGCAACAGAGGATCTTCAACAATTCCTGAACGTCTTGGCCACGGCAGTATTGAACGCGGTTCCGGAAAAGGAAAGCCTTGGTAAAAAATTGTGGACATTTATCAAAGCAATGCGTCCGGTAATAAGTTTTGATCCTTTAACCAACCTCCCACAGGCTACTTTCGAGGTAAGAAAATCAGGAACCGAGTCACATATTGGATCAATCATGCAATTCCTGGAAAAGCAGGACCACAAAATAGTGATTGGTATAGACGAGTTTCAACAGATATCCAACTATCCTGAAAAAAATGTTGATGCATGGTTACGTTCCATTATTCAACACTTGAATAATGTCCGGTTCATCTTTTCCGGCAGCCAGCAACACCTTATGAATGAATTGTTCAACCTGCCCTCAAAACCATTCTACCGAAGTACAGCTATGTTGGGTATCGAAAAAATCGATAAAACAGAGTATAAAAATTTTGTTTCCCGATGGTTTAATCAATCAGGTAAGTCGATTTCCGATGAAATAATTGACGACATATTAGACTGGTCCTGCCTGCACACGTATTATGTTCAGCTAGTATTTAACAGGGTGTTCGCAACCGGTCAGAAAATCATTACAAGCAATTTATGGAAGGAAGAAGCATATAAACTCTTAAAGGAGCAGGAAAACGTGTTTTTCAATTACAGAAGCATGCTCACATTTCATCAATGGCGTTTGTTAAAAGCAGTGGCCCATGAAGGGATTATAATCTCCCCTACTTCAAAGGAATTCATAAGTAAATACAAGCTGGGCAGTCCGTCAACCGTATTACGCTCTCTGAAATCCTTAATAAACAGCGAACTATTATACTCATCATTCACAGAAAACGGAGGAGTATCTTACAGTATTTATGACATTCTGTTTCATCGATGGACAGAATCATTGCCATAAAATGGGGGACTGGGAGCTGGGGGCTGGGGACTGGGGGCTTTCCAGGAATAACATATGAATCTTCAAAGAGATCCTTAATACTAATGTGAACTAATTGACTATTGTGGTGAGAAACTAAACCAGGGAGTCAGTATCACCGTAATGCGGTAAGGTTGGCCGGAATAAACATGCCAGAAACAGATAGATCGCTTTATTATCAGAGTGAGTGCTTATATATCAATATTTTCGATAAGTGATTTAAGATAGGGAACATCGTCAGTAACTGTTTTCCATACAACATCAACATCAACCCCAAAATAATCATGTATCAGTTTATCTCTCATTCCAGACATCTCTTTCCATGGAATTTCCTGATATTGAAATTTTAAATTATTTGAAATCTTTTTTGTGGCTTCTCCAATAATTTCAATGTTCCGAATAACAGCGTCCTGAATAAGAACATTATCGCTGAAGTCTTGTTGGGACAAGTTCTTTGTTTAGTCCTGAATTTTGTCGATACAAAACAATATGTGCTCGATGAATAACAGATCATCTTTCATGCCTGAAAGATTATTTGAATATCATCTGAAATATTTTTTTTAATGCACTTGTTTTTAATTGCTCCTTCAGTAATCAGATCAACTTTTCGTCCAAGCCTGAGGGATAGTTCATTTTCTATTCGAATAAGGCTCAGTAAAGAAACAGGATTTCGGAAAGACACAAGTATGTCAATATCGCTGTTATCGGTCTGCTCGTTTCTTGCAAAAGAACCAAACAAGCCAATAAACAATGGATTATACTGTTTTAAAGAATTCAGAATATTATTTTTCAACTCAACACTTGACATAATACAAAGATACAATAATATTTTTTAAGCAAATAATTATCGTTCCAACGTAATTAAGGCTAATAAGCATATTATTCATCCTTCCCTGACCAGTATAACAATAACATGAATAATATCCGTCAAAGACATTATCGAAAACTGGGTTTGGCTGGGATACTGGGTTGCTGGGTTACTGGGGGGCTCGGATGATGGGTTGCTGGGATACTGGGAGCTGGGATACTGGGATACTGGGATACTGGGAGGCTGGGGCTTTCCAGGAATAACTGATGAATTCTCAAAGAGATACTAAAAACTAATGTGTACTACTGTGACTATTGTGATTCATATTCTTACCACATTAGTCACAATAGAGCACAATAGAGGTTTGGTAAGGGGGCTGGAGGCTTTCCAGGAATAACTGATGAATTCTCAAAGAG
>JAHJRE010000104.1 GCA_018831055.1 Bacteroidota bacterium | reverse complement strand
GAAGATACTGAAAAGAACAGTGTTCATATTGCTTGTTCTTATCATGCCCGTTGCCTTTGCTATTCATACCGTTACTTCCTGGCTGTTCGCAGTTAATCCCAGAGCAGGATGGCACAGTACCATTTTCGGACCCTATTTCGTTGCCGGTGCCTTTATGGTCGGAGCTGCCGCAGTGATCGTAGCTATGTATGTTTTCAGAAAAACGAGGAAAAACATGGAAAACTACATCACCGATAAACACTTCAGCATGATGGGAAAACTACTTGCCCTGACAGGCATCGTTTATCTCTATTTCAACATCAATGAATACCTGGTACCGGGCTACCTGATGGAAAAACGGGAAGGGGCGCACCTCATCGACCTTTTCCTGGGACACGATGCCTTACTGTTTTGGGCCACACAAATCGGCGGACTCGTTTTGCCAATTATCCTGCTGATTTTTAAACCGTTCCGAAAACCCCTGCCTGCCGCCATTATTGCTGTTGCAGTGGTATTCTTTGCCTGGACGAAACGATATCTTATTGTAGTCCCTACCCAGTTTAACCCAAGTTTCCCCATACAAAACGTACCGGAAAGCTGGCATCATTATATCCCTACCTATTACGAAATCACTATCACCATGATGACCATCGGCATCATCTTGCTGCTGATCACCTGGTTTGCAAAATATTTCCCCATAGTACCGGTATGGGAAACCATGAAAGACAAAGGAATACAGGACAAAATGCTCGATGGTTATCATGAAGATGAAAACAAAGAATAATATGAATAAGCATCATTCCGATATTATAAGCGTATTCTCAGGATTCAGGCTGATCCTGTTCAGCGTATTGATCTTCGCCTCGCTGTTTCTGCTGGCGCAATCGGCTGATTTCCCTCCCTGGCCCGTTCCGGATGAAGCCAACGAGATCACCAATCCTGTTCCTGCCGACAAAAAATCCCTTGAAGAAGGAATGGCCTATTACAACATCAACTGCAAGGCCTGTCATGGCGATTTTGGCTTGGGCGACGGTGTTATCCCTGCTGCCAACCTTGTTAGTAAAGCAACCCAGGATCAATCCGACGGGGCATGGTTTTACAAGCTCCAGGAAGGAAGAGGTCAAATGCCCAGCTTCCGCACCGCGAAAGAAACCGACCTGTGGAATGTGATCAATTACATGAGAAGCCTTGCCACACCAAGGGAAGAGATCGTAAGAAAGAACGCGGTCATGAAACTCGTCTTCACCGAGGGCGATAGCCTGAATGAGGTTACGGCTATGGTTTATGAAATCCTGGAAGACAGCAGCGAAGTGCCTGCCGGTGAAATGAAGGTGGGCTTCTTCGTGAAAAGGCTTTTCGGAGACCTCAGGATAGGCGGCGACCGCACGTATACCAACGAACAGGGGACGGTAACCATCACTTTCCCGGATGACCTTCCCGGGGACACTGAAGGTATGCTGACCGTGATTGTAAGGCTGGAAGATATGGAATTCAACCCTCTGGAACTTCAGGAAAACATAAACTGGGGATTAACAAAGGGATCTTATTGGACAGAGGAAAGAGCACTTTGGAAAGACAATGCCTACGTCCCCTGGTGGGTTCTCCTTTCCTATGCAGGTATAACCGGCGGGGTTTGGATTACCATTGTTTATGTAATGCTGCAACTGAAAAAGATCCACGATATGAACCGCAGCAAAAGCAAAGCCTAATAAAGGATATTATCAATCGAGACCAACAACATTATCATCAGTAGAAATATATTGATCTTCATGAAGGCCCTTCCCGAAAGGAAGGGCTTTCTGCTATCCGGCATATCCAGGAAGGATAGCGGTAAAGCCAGGCCCAGCACTACTGATAAAACTTTACCTGCCAGACTCGTGAATACACCTGCAAAAGGCAGAAGAATGGCAGCAACCGCGGTACCCAGCGTCCAGATGAAAATAATGCGGCGGATCTGCATCTCCGTGAACCTGGTAGTAAGGGTTGGTAAACCGGCCTTTTCGTAATCGGTTCCGAATTTCAACAACAGCATAATAAAATGCGGTACCTGCCAGATAAAAAAGAAAAATGCCATTGCCAGAATGGGTATGGATAGTGCATTACCTCCTGCCGAAACCCAGCCGATCACCGGAGGTAAGGCCCCGATTAACGACCCGGCCACCACTGCAAAAACGCTTACTTTTTTTAAAGGCGTGTAAACGGCATTGTACCAGAAAAATGCCAGCCATCCCAGAAAAAGCGCACAAACAGGTGTGAAAAAAAGCAAAATTGCAGTTCCTGCAAGAAAAAACACGATCACAACCATCAAAGCACCCAAAAAGCTTATGTGGCCTGCCGGCAACGGACGTTGCCTGGTACGTAGCATAATCGTATCCAGACGTTTCTCCTGAATCTGATTTAAAGCCGATGAAGCCGCTGCTAACAGGAATACTCCTAGGACGGGCGCAATAAAGCCGGCATCCAATGCCTTGCTGAACATGACATAGCCTGTGAAGGTGCTCAATGTCACCGCAAAAGTGATCCTGAATTTTATCAGAGCAAAAACAGCCCCGGCGTACCCGGGAGCATTACTTCTGTTCATCCGCAAGGGATTTGATGTACTTCACGATGATGTCAATGTCTTCATCGCTGATCTGGTCCTTGTAAGAAGGCATCAGGCCCAGGGAGTAACCTTTGACCACATCTTCGTTGGGCTCTGTGATGGATTTCTTAAGATACTCTTCGTCGGCAACGATTTCGCGTTCCTTTCCTGCCGTTATAACAAGCTTTTTGCTGTTATACAATCCCTTGAACGTGGATCCTACCAACTTACTGCCGTCTGTTGAATGGCAACCGATGCAGCCGTTGGCTTTGGTAACTTCATACCATAACTCTGCATTGTCCTTTTTCAGGCTGTCTTCAGGCAGCTCATACCACGCCAGGTACTCCTCATCCGGTATCACGTCAATCTTAGTGATCATAAATGCATGCCGTAACCCGCAATACTCGGCACACAGGATATCATACGAACCCTCTTTTTGAGCTACGAACCACATAGTGTTGGTCCGACCGGGCACCACATCTTTCTTTATGCGGAAGGCAGGAATATAAAGGTTGTGCAATACATCCTGAGAAACCAGATCAAGCTTTACCGGTTTGTTATAGGGAACAATCAAACGATCACTCTTGCGCCCGTTATCGTATTCAAAAGTCCAGCTCCACATCCTGGCTATGGCCGTTATCTCTATAGCTTCGTCAGGGATTTGTTCCATAGGTTTGTAACCTATGTAACCAAACCAGAACATGATCAATACCAGGATTACAGGAATGACCGTCCAGATGATCTCCAGAGTGACACTGCCTTCAATATTGGCTGGAACGGGGTGGCGCTTTTTGTTGTAACGAATAATGAAATACACCATAGTTACTGTTATCAGAACCAACAGCACCACCGATATGCCGAAAATCACGTAAAAGGCGAGGTCAACCCCCTGAGAAAAATTGGATGCTCCAGGATTCATATCATTTCCTCCTATCTGAATGAGTAATCAAAAAACAATATTGCGAGAAACGCAATGAACACAAAGGCCATAATACCTACCATGATCCTGAACCATGGCTTTTCAAATTTCAGGTGCATAAAGAAATAGCCTACCAGGTATGTTTTTGCGGTGGCCACTAGCAACGCGATTACCACCGTAAGATCATGAAAATCGAACTGGGCGATTTCAATGGTGACGAAAGTAAGGATCAACAGGTCGATCCATACCAGAATATTATTCTTATAACCGAAAACATGATTTGTATGCTCTGCCATAATCACATTATTTTATCAGGTATAACAAGGGAAACAGGAAAATCCAGATCACATCCACCAAATGCCAGTATAACCCGCCGTTTTCCAGGAGGGTGTAATTATCCTGGGTGATGGTGCCCCGCATGATATAAACCGCCATAAATGACAAAATGATCAGCCCAACCAGGATATGCAAGCCATGCAAGCCCGTCATGAAAAAATACAGGTAAAAAAACTGGGCTTCGCCGTGGGGCAGTTCGAAAAAATGCTCGGTACCCGGGAAGAGCCCGTGTTCTATCTTGGCACTGTATTCGAAATACTTGTTTACCAGGAAGGCAAGGGCAAAGACCAGGGTCAACCCGAGCAGTATGAGACTTTTCTTCTTATCTCCTTTTTGTATGGCGGTGATCGACATGGCCACCGTAAGACTGCTTGTAAGCAGTATTACAGTGTTTGCTGCCCCGAAAAACAGACTGAGTTCGGCGGAAGCATGATGAAAATCCTCCGGGTGCATAAAACGGTAAACGGCGTATACTGCAAAGAGACCTCCGAAAAGGATCACCTCGGTAAACAGAAAGAGCCACATCCCCATGCGGGAGCCTTCATCATCACGATGGATCATATGTCCTGCATGACTTGTACTCGTATGGTTTGCTGCATTCATGACTATTCGCTTTTTGAATGGTATTTATACGGTCCTTCGGTAACGGTGGGCGTT
>JAHJRE010000103.1 GCA_018831055.1 Bacteroidota bacterium | reverse complement strand
GCGTACAACTTCTTTTCTGATTGATTCTGAAAAAGTACGTTGTCTCCTTTGGTCAAATTGCTTTTTAAAAGATGATGTTGTTGCCATTTCTTAACTTTTTGATGGTCAAAAAGTGGTCAACATATTTCAGGCACTGACAATGTGGGCAACGGTTGGTGGAATCAAAATAATGCAACCTGAAACCTGTAACCTGCAACCTGCAACAGGTTTCATTTTTCAGTTTTCCCGGTAAACATACTCGTCGTATTCGAGCTCAAAACGAAGTTTGTGCTTAGATTCTTCCTGGGCCAGTCCAAGAAATAATTCTTTCATCTGGGAACTTTCAGCCCTATCGGAAAGTGTCATATAAAGTTTAAAAGCTGCTTTTTCTTTGTTCATGGCAACTATCAGGGCGTCCTGGTAAGTCATGTCGGGTGTAGGTTTTACATTAACCAGGAAATCTACGATCCGAAGATCGGCTACCTTTTCGGGTTTCATCTCATACAAACCTTCTTCCTTGACTTTGACAAGTCGCATCTTATGTGTTACCTCTTCTCCGGCAAACTCCTCAAACACTTTTCTCATATCATCGGAAGTAGCTTTAGAAGCAAGGCTGGTGTAAAAATCGACAGCCTTTTGTTCTTCATCGATGGCAAAATCCAGAATATCGTCAATTGATTTGAATTCTCTCATGGTCAATAATTTTTACTTAACAAGAAATGCTTTATTGAAATCTTCTTCGAATCGTTTTACAACATAATCGCAACCGTAGTTAAAGATGCGGAAATCGTTATCTTTTGCAGTATAAATGAGGGGATAGCTCATTTCCTGCTTTACCGGCAACAGGCTTACAGCTTCCTGGAAAATATCCTTCGCGTCTGGTTCCTGCTTGATACCATATTCATTAAGCAAACGAACCAATTGCTCTAATGAGGTTACCTCAGTTTGAGGAACAAATACTGCCTCGAAATCCTGTATGCTCCTTTGAGTATTCGTGAAGCTGCCTCCAATCTCTACCGGGAACGAAGCGGGTAGTATGAGGTCCGCATGACGGGCCGTTTCGGTCATGAAATAATCCTGTACTACTACAAATTCCGAAACCGATAACCAACCGGCAACCTGTACTTTGTTTATAGCACATCCGAGTGGGTCTTCCCCAAAAATGAATACATTCTTCAGTTTTCCTGATTCAAGTGAAGTAAATAAAGTACTTTGTCCGTTTTCCGGGAAGGAATCAACACCCCATTTTTTCATCATTCTGGCTTGCTGATCGGCATCCGTAACAGATACACCGCCAATCCCGATGGAAGGCCGGATACCCATGTTGAACAAACCTTCGGCATTGTTCTTCTCCTTTAATGAAATGATACCGCAGGAAGTCTTGCCCAGTTTACCGGTGATGAGCGAAAGATTGAACAGTTCCCGGCAGGCATTGGCCGACAATTCCTTCTCGGAGAATACCACAACAGCATTCATCTGGTTATTGATCTCCTTGGCAAACTCCACAACAAGATCCATATAGGGAACACCCGACTTTTCCACAAGCTCAACAAAATTCTCCTGGAGAAGGGCTTCCTTATACTCTTCAAAGCCGGTACAGTTATCTTTTAAAAACATGCCGTTTTCGAAGTGGTTGGCAACGAGGTAATAATTCAGTGCTTTGATGAAGTGATAGTAGGACTTAATCTCAACAACCTTATCCACCTTATGTTTCATGCGGCTTTCCGGATGTATGGTCACAAGGTCGACCGGTATCCCTTTCCGGATCCGGGCATTATTGATGATAAAACCAGGAACCGCGTTATCCATATTTATTTCGGATCCAATAAGGTATATCTTGCTTGCACCCCTGATCTGATCAAAAGGAACGTTAGCCGTGGAATTCATCTGATATCCATCCCCGCGGTTCAGGTAATGGAAACTTGAAATATTGTTGGTTTTCAAACCTGCACGGGCAAGTTTTTGAATAAGATACAATTCCTCATTGGTAAGCCTGGCGCCTGCAAAGAAGGCATTCTCTCCCGGCAGGCAGCTACTGGTCCTTTCGCGGATTATTCTCACCGCCTCGTCCATTTCTATCTCTTCGAAACGTCCGTTGATCTTATAAAGAGGTTTCTTAATCCGGTTCCGGTCGTTCATGAAATGATAACCGAATTTTGGAAAACGGCAGATGTTCCCGTCCGTATTGACAAGCCCATCGTTTCCTGTTACCCTCATCACGAACTGGTTTTTGTGATGATATGTAATGCTGCATCCTATTGAACAATAATTACAAATAGTATCAGCTTCAGTCGTTTTAACCGGACCTGGCTTAAACAATACATTTTCGGAAATGGCTCCGGTAGGGCAGGTGCTGATACACATCCCACAGCTCTCACAGGATGTATCCTGCAGGGAATCTCCAAGGGCAGGAGCAACATAGGTTTCATATCCCCTGTTGATGAGGCCTAAAGCATCGGCTCCTACTACATCGCGGCAAATCCTGATACAACGGGAACAAAGTATGCACTTATTGTTATCAATCTCTATATATGGATGCCGGAAATCCACCCGATACTCCTTAAATTCCCCGGCAAAATGATTCTGATTCGCTTCATAATGCGTGGAATACTTTTTAAGATCACATGTGTAAATCTCGGTACAACCACATTCCAGACATCGTGCCGCTTCGTGCTTAGCCACATCCTCGCCGGCATAACCCAGTTCCACCTCCTTGAAATTATTCCGGTCTTCAGGTGGCAAAGTAGGCATTTCCTCCCTGCTTTGTTCAGGAAAGTGACCGATATAGTCTTCGGAAACCTGTTTCTTGAAATGTTCTTTACGACTGATAAATTCCTTCTTCATGGGAACAACTTCCATCCCATTCAGATAAAGGTTACAACTGTGTGATGCTACCCTTGCCTGCCCGATGGCCTGGATAAGGGTGGCAGGACCTGTTACACCGTCACCTGCCGCAAACATATTTTTAATTCCCGTTTGTAATGTATGGTGATCCGCCTCAATATCTCCCCAACGATTTGCCTTCAGCTCACTTCCATTCTTATAACAGCTGTTTACGTCATCAAGAAAGTTTATCTCAGTTTTTTGACCAATGGCAGCCAGGATGACATCCACCTCCAGATCAAAATCTGAATCCGGAATTGGAACAGGACGGCGTCTTCCGGAAGCATCGGGTTCGCCGAGTTCCATCTTAAGACAAGTTATCGATTTTACCTTCCCTTCCTTATCCTTGTTAACCCGTGTAGGGTTAGTAAGAAACAGATATTCCACACCTTCCAGCTTCGATTCGTGAATCTCGATCGGATTGGCCGGCATTTCCTTTTCCGTACGACGGTAAATAACGTAAACTTTACCGGCACCGCAACGCAGGGATGTACGGCAACAGTCCATGGCAGTATTCCCGCCTCCTACAACAGCAACATTTTTTCCTGAAAAATCATATTTTGTACCATTCAGTTCCATGCTTTTCAGGAAGTCTATCCCTGAGAATACATTTTCGGCATCATCACCTTCGCAACCGATCAGGGTTCCTTTCTGAGAACCGATGGCAAGAATATATGCATCGTATTTATCCTTGATATCCTTAAATTTCAGGTTATCTCCAAGCCTTTTTTTATAGGAGATTTTCACTCCCATCTCAGTGATGTTATCAACTTCTTTCTGAAGCAGATCATTGGGCAACCTGTACTCGGGAATACCATAACGGAGCCAGCCTCCGGCTTTTGGACCGGCCTCGAAGATATCTACCTGATGGCCTTCTTTCTGCAGGAAGAATCCACAGGACAAACCGCCGGGACCGGCACCAATCACAGCAACTTTTTTCCCCGTTGATGGTTTTACATCAGGTTTCCACTTGTCGGGAGATTCAAGGTCATAATCCGAAACAAACCTCTTGAGGTAATCTATCCCAACCGGGGCACCTTCATTTAGAAGATTCCTGCGACAGGCAACCTCACATGGCCTTACGCAAACCCTTCCGCAAATGGCTGGAAGAGGATTGGTTTCCTTTATCAGGGCTACTGCTTCATGATACTGCCCTTTTTCAATATGGGATATATATCCCTGAACATCAACTCCGGCGGGACAAGCCTGAGTGCAGGGGCCAAGGCAATCAGCGTAGTGATTACTCAAGAGCAGTTCCAGGGCAGTCTTTCTGGCCTTATGGATACGGTCGTTATCGGTCTCTATGCGCATCCCTTCGGAAATCTTTGTTGAGCATGAGGGTTGAAGCCCCCTTAAGCCTTCGATTTCCACCACACAAACATAACAGGAAGTATACGGTTCGAGACGGGGATCATGGCATAGTGTCGGTATTTCAATACCATATCTTGCTGCCAGGTCAAGAATCGATTCTCCCCTGTATCCCGTGATGATCTTTCCGTTTAAAATGACATTTACTTGTTCACTCATTTTTGAAGAGTCTTATTGTTTTGGTTTATGATAGTATGATGGCATCAAACTTACATTTCGAGTAGCACATGCCGCATTTAATACAAACATCCTGTTTTATAAAATGAGGTTGTTTCCGGTCTCCTTCAATGGCATCCACCGGACAATTCTTTGCACAAACCGTACATCCGGTGCATTTATCCGGATCAACCGTATAGGTCAACAATGCTGTACAAACCAGAGCCGGGCATTTTTTATCACGGATATGAGCTTCATATTCATCCCGGAAATACCGGATAGTGGTAAGAACCGGATTTGGCGCCGTTTGTCCCAATCCACAAAGCGAATTGTCTTTGATCTGGTACGACAGTTCTTCCAGTTTATCTAAATCTCCTTCTTCTCCTTTGCCTTCGGTGATCCTTTGCAGAATCTCCAGCATCCTTTTCGTACCTACTCTGCAAAAAGTACATTTGCCACAGGATTCTTTTTGGGTAAATTCCAGGAAAAACTTGGCAACATCAACCATGCAGGTGGTTTCATCCATCACAACCATACCTCCCGAACCCATGATGGCCCCGGTAGCATTAACAGAATCATAATCAACGATAGTATCGGCAAGATACTCAGGGATACAGCCTCCGGAAGGACCACCCATCTGGACGGCCTTGAATTTCTTATCATTTTTGATCCCACCGCCCAGTTTAAAGATAACATCGCGGATACTCATGCCCATTGGAACTTCCACAAGTCCTGAACGTTTGATTTTTCCGGCAAGGGCAAACACTTTTGTGCCTTTACTTTTTTCGGTTCCGTATTTGGCGTATTCTTCGGCGCCGTTCAGGATGATCCAGGGAATATTGGCAAAAGTCTCAACATTGTTGATATTGGTAGGCTTTTTCCATAAGCCGGATGCAGCCGGAAAAGGCGGCCTTTTGCGAGGCATTCCGCGTTGTCCTTCCACTGAAGCAATGAGAGCGGTTTCTTCACCGCATACAAAAGCTCCTGCTCCTTCCTTGATATAGATATCGAAATCAAAATCGTCCATCCCCAGGATGCCCTTGCCGAGATAACCTTTTTTCCTGGCCTGTTCAATAGCAATATTCAAACGCTTGATGGCCAGAGGATATTCGGCCCTGCAATAAATGACGCCTCCGGTAGCTTCAATGGCGTATGCACCAATGATCATACCTTCCAGCACTGCATGAGGATCACCTTCAAGAAGGGAACGATCCATGAAGGCTCCCGGGTCTCCTTCATCAGCATTGCAAATGATATACTTTTCGTTAGCTTTATTGTTGTTGGCAAATTTCCATTTTAAACCTGTCGGGAAACCGCCACCGCCGCGGCCACGCAATCCTGAAGACAGTACCGATTGTATCACATCAAGCCTCGACATGCGCTGACCTGCAATCTTTTTCAACGCACGGTACCCGTCGCGAGCTTCATATTCCTCAATACTCTCCGGGTCGATGTATCCGCAATTACGTAACGCAATCTTTACCTGATCCTTGGTGAAGGTTGTGTCAACAGTCTCATACAGATCCGTATGCACAACGTATTCCTTCACAGGACTATGTTGCCCGATATGCTTATCAATAACCTCTATGATCTTCTCCTCATCAAGATCACCATAAAGATATGACCCCGATTCATCCAGGATCTCCACCAGGGGCTCCCTGTAACACATCCCGATGCAACTGGTTTTTTTAAGCTCGAAGTCGAGATTCTCTGCTTCCTGCAAAGCCTTGATCTTATTGTAAACCTTGGCAGCTCCTGCAGCGATCCCACAACTCCCCAATCCTACGATTACTTTAGTCTTTTCCATTGACATTCTGTGATTTTTTCGTGATTATGGTTACATGGATCCTAATTACTTTCCCGGATTTTTATATTCTTGATAATCTTGACAGCCTCGGTGCCGGTAAGCTTGCCGTAAGTTTCTTCCCCTATCATCATAACCGGTGCAAGCGAACAACAACCCAGACAGGCAACCGATTCAAGCGTAAATAATCCGTCTTCCGTTGTCTCACCATCACTGACCTTCAATGCCTCCTTGAGTGAATCAGTGACAGCCTTGGCATTCTGAACATGGCATGCAGTGCCGTGGCATACCTTGATGATGTGTTTGCCCACCGGATTCAGACGAAACTGCGCGTAAAAAGTGGCTACTCCATACATATCGCTCAACTCAAGGCCCGTTTCTGCCGCGAGCTTTTCAAAAGCTTCCCTGGGTATATATCCGTATATACTCTGTGTCCCCTGGAGAAGAGGAATCATATTCCCCTTTTTGCCCTTGTATTTCGCAATAAGATCATCCATGAGAGATAAGTCCTCCGAACCGTTTTTCCTTATTTCCAGTTCCGGATTGATTCGTGTAATTCGCATCTTTATTGGTTTTTATAGGATGGACAAAATTATATAAACTTTCTTCCTTTAAAAATGAAGCAAATCAATTTATATATGATCTAAATAGTCTTTATAAAAGACTAAATAAGAGCGAGATAACTAGAAAGACCAGGAACAAATAGAAATAGTTTACTCCCTGATTCACTGAAACTTACTTGTTAATTAAAAAACAAGAGTTTACCCGGCTTTAACACTTTTTTTCTTCTGTGTTTTCTGAGTCAGTTTTTCGTGCATAGCTCGGGCAGCAATCCTTCCGGCCCCCATAGCTTCAATCACGGTTGCAGATCCCGTAACGATATCTCCTCCTGCATAAACATAAGGGATACTTGTTTCATTGGTTTCAGGATTTACATTGATATAACCCCATTTATTTACTTCAAGGTTGGGAGTTGATTGAAAAATAATGGGATTGGGGCCGGTACCAATAGCTACGACGGCCATATCGCATTCAACCACAAAGTTGGAGTCTTTCACAGGAACGGGTCTTCTTCTTCCGGTTGCATCGGGTTCTCCAAGTTCCATCCGGATACATTCGATGGCTTTAACGGCATTGTTATCTGTTCCTAAATACCTGACCGGATTGCTAAGCAGTTTGAACCGGATCCCTTCTTCTTCGGCATGATGGACTTCTTCGGCTCGGGCAGGAAGTTCATGCCTTGACCGGCGATAAACAACGGTCACTTCATTGGCGCCCGTCCTTTTGGCCGTCCTGGCACAATCCATGGCAACATTACCTCCACCAACAACTACGACCTTATTACCTCGTGGTTTGGGTGTATCGTATTCCGGGAATTTATAGGCTTTCATCAGATTCATCCTGGTAAGATACTCATTTGCCGAAAAAACATTCCCCAGGCTTTCCCCTTCAATATTCATAAATCTTGGAAGGCCGGCCCCAACGCCAATGAAAACTGCGTTGAAATGCTCGAGCAGTTCTTCAATGGTAAGAATATTTCCGATAACGTGATTCAGTTCAAAGCGAACACCCATTTCCTTCAGGTAATTAATCTCGAACTGCACAATGGATTTTGGAAGACGAAACTCCGGGATGCCGTATGTCAATACACCTCCGGTTTCATGGAGAGCCTCGTAAACAGTAACATTATAGCCCAGTTGGCGCATATCCGAAGCTACGGTGAGCCCACCCGGACCAGATCCTATCACCGCAATGCTCATGCCTATATTATCCTTGACTATCGGGACTCTTACCAGATCCATCTTTCGTTCAAAATCAGCGACAAATCTTTCCAGCCTTCCAATAGCAACAGGTTTGTCTTTATAACCTAAAATGCACTTTGATTCACACTGGCTTTCCTGCGGACAAACCCTTCCGCATATTGCCGGGAACACATTCCTTTCTTTGATTTTCTTGGCGGCTTCATCGAATTTTTCCTCGGCAACCAGCGCAATAAACTCAGGAATTTTCACATTCACGGGGCAACCGTCCACACATCCCGGATTTTTACATTGAAGGCAACGGCCTGCTTCCAGCAAAGCTAATTCTGTAGTATAACCATACGGGACTTCCTGGAAATTATGTACCCTCAGTGTCTGATCCTGTTCCGGCATATCCTGGCGGGGAATCTTTAATTTAATATTCCTTTCATCCCTTTTCGTTAATCCATGCCATTCACAACCATATTTTGTACAAAGGAAAAATGTGATCAACCTTGACAGGGCGGAAACCGTTACTTCGGCCACAGGAGAGCCACATTCTGCACAATTGATATCGGTATGGATCAGGCTCTTACCACAATGCGGACAAAGAAAATCATCCACGTTTTCCCCTGCCTGGATAGGGAGTGTGGTTTCTATTTCAAACACATCAAGATAGGGGCTGAGATACAAATCAAAAGGTTCACCTTTGTAGATGGATTTGAAATGGATCTGCTTCTTGTCCTTATTCTCAAAATTCAATGAATTTTTGCAATGTGGGCAATAAGTCTGAAGGTAGGTTTTAAACTTCAGGTATTTAACATTCGGATCGAGCATAGAAATTTGGATTATCGGATTGAGAAAAGCAATGAATCTTTTTCATCTTTCAGGTAGAGCGAATTCCTTTTCATCAGTTCGTCGAAATCAACTTTATAACCATCGAAATCAGGCCCGTCGACACAACAAAACATGGTCTGGTCATCCACTTTTACCCTGCATCCCCCACACATGCCCGTCCCATCGATCATGATAGGATTCAGGCTGACCATTATCGGAATAGTATATTTTTTGGTAAGGTTTACCACGTTTTTCATCATGATAATCGGCCCGATTGCATATACAAGCTTTATATCATATCTTTCATCGAGGTACTTCTTCAAAGGATCGGTTACAAAACCCATCTGCCCGTAGGAGCCATCATCGGTTGTAATAACCAGTTCATCGCAAATCTGTGTCATCTCATTCTCCAGGATAAGCATATCCTTTGAGCGTGAACCCATGATTCCAATTACATAATTACCCGCTTCCTTGAAGGCTTTGGCTACATGATGGAGGATAGCCACCCCGGTACCTCCGCCCACCATTATTACTGTACCAACATTTTCCACTTCTGCAGGTTTTCCAAGCGGTCCTACTACGTCTTTTATAAAATCACCTTCCTTCAGAGAACGCATTAAGGCCGTTGTCTTACCAACGACCTGAAAAATGATGGTGATTATCCCGGCAAAGGAATCTTTATCTGCAACTGTAAGGGGGATTCGCTCACCGGTTTCATTGACTCTTATAATGACAAACTGGCCGGATTTGATCTTTGCCGCTATTTTCGGGGCCATGATATCGAAACGGATGATCGTTCCCATGGCCATTTCTTGTTTTCTTACAATCTGAAACATAATGTTGGATTTAGTTTTACCATTCCATACTGTCTCCCAGCCGGATATCATATAGGTCATCCTTGCTTAACCCGTGCCACCGGCATCCTTTCTTGGTACAAATGAAAAAATCGATCAGCTTGGTACGCGCGGTAACGGATATCTTTGCAACAGGCGAACCACATTTCTGACAACGATGCCCCGTGTCGATCAAGCTTGTGTTGCAATGGAAACAACTCAGGTCATTAACAACCTTGTCTTCAGGCAGAAATATCGTTGATTTTGACGTAAATACGTTCAGGTATGGGCTCAGCATTAAAATCCCTTCCTCTCCATTGGTGATCTTTAGTTTAAGCATTTCGTCTTCAATGAGACTTTTCTTGCAAATCGGACAATACCCATGTAAAAATGTTCCTGATTCTATGATTTCCTTTACTTCATCCCGCTTTTCCGGCTTTTTCTCAGGGGCGCTATAGGAATGTTCCAGGAAATGCTTCCCTGCATATCCATACTCCTGGTATAAACGTTTCATGGCTACGGAAAGGTCTTCAAACTCAACGAAGTGATTCTTACACCCGCTTCTGGAGCAAAAAGAAACCTTACCTCCCATATCAAGGTAAAGAGGAACCATATCGGCACCGCATGTGAGGCATTCAGTTTTTGATGTGATGTGTTTACTGCAATGCGGACAATTGAAGCGGGCAATTTCACCACGGGGCATCTCAATATCCGTATCATAATTATAACTCCCATAAATAGAACTAAGCCATATATTACCCTTTTTTTCCCCAATATCGATATGCATAAAAATGCTGGGCTCATTGTCTACCATGTGGTCATAATCCATCAGGGAAGTTCCACACAAGGGACATTTCAGTTTTAGTGAAATGAAATCATACATCGTACTGTCGTTTTTTAGTTTATTACACAATAATAATAAAAAAAATACAGGGATAAACAAGGCAAACATATGCCCGGAACATCACATTTACCGATTGCCATCAACCTGAATACTATTGTTTTGTGATTCAATTCAATAGCACAGGAATTACAAAATAATTTATAGTGAGTTTAAATTATTTCAGTGTGATCACCGAAATCCTTTTTCTTCCATCCATTCTTACAACCAATGGATTCCGGAAACGAACATGCCGAAAATACCTTGTTTCTTCAATAAGCTCCTGATTATCTAATAGTTCGTAACGTACATAGCTCTTCGACACTTCCGGCTGAACGGAAAAGTAACCTACGTTCATTGATGTAACATTGTGAAAGAAATGTGAGCCGGAGGATGCATCCAACGGAAAGTCTTCCAGGCTGGTTTCCACGATCACTTTTGCAGAGGATATCTGTGGCCAGGCAACCGGGATTCCGATCCAGCGATCCCGCGTACCCCAGCGGCCAGGTCCTATCAGGATATATTTCCTCTTTTCAGCGTGCATCTTGGTATTAAGGCGGTTGATTTCCTCAACCATTTCCATCGTTTTGGTTTTGTCAAAACGGTTCCTGTCAATGTAGATCACATCCGATATATCTTCAATTATTCCATTGCCCATTCCTTTTTCAGAAAAAAGCAAAATATCGTCATCATGGATCTTATCAAGATTCACGTTGTAATCCAGCGCATTCCCCAGTAAAGGCTTTATCTGTAAAAGATAGAAAGAGGCTTTGTATTGCCGGTCTTTGTTCAGGTCAACGGCAAATTCTATTTCAACAGGACAGCCCATTGCTTCTTTCACTACATCCAATACTACTTCCAGGGTCTCAGCCAGGGGAATGTATTTATATTTTAATACATCGGCGAAATTAACAATTCTGGGGCCGGTGGCATTCAATCCGGGTACAATGCGGTTGCTCTCAGGATCGTAAACGGATGCACAATGCTTAAGCGTTCCATGCCTCTCTGCAACATCAATATCAATTCGCGCTAATCCTGCCGTATCCCCTTCCATCAAATCCGGATTTTTCTTCTTCATATCAACAGCAAAGAACTCAACCTGCGAATTTTTATATGTATCCTTTGGTGAATTAATCTCTAGATCAGGGTATTTGGGCGAAAAACGATATGCCTTTTCCCCTTCAACAACATATTTCCCAAGACCCAGGGCCAGAATACCAAATCCTTCTTCCGGCTTCATGTGAGAAACCGGATAATAATTAAAGGATTGAGCGACCCCGCTGATGTGCGGATAAAAATAATCCCCGTATTGCGAACCCACAACTTCCTGAATTACTACCGCCATCTTCTCCTCCTCAATCCTGTAATCTATGGCCTCTACATATCCCCTTGCAACATTGGAATAAGTGGATGCATATACCAACTTGATGGCATTGGCAATTTGCTCCAGCCTTACTCTGGCATCCGGATGGTTGTTCGGCAAAAGATAGGTCTCAAAAATCCCGGCAAAGGGTTGCATCAGTGAGTCTTCAAACAACCCGGATGACCTGATTGCAAGCGGTTTGCGGATTTTTTCCGTAAGCACCCTCAGACGCTTCATCAGGGTATCGGTCAACTCCGCTTTCAGGAATACCCTCTTGATCTCATCGTAATCCTTTTCGTTGATCACGAAATCCAGTAATTTATTCCTGAAAAGAAAATATTCAAACTCTTCTGTCCCTATCAAAGAAGTTTTTGGTGACCGGATATGAATGCCCGGAACATACTTGCTGAAATCATAATTGTAGATCAGGGAATTTATAAATGCTACTCCCCGGCCTTTCCCGCCAAGCAACCCCTCCGATAAACTCACTACATTGCTTTCATCAGAAATCTCCTGCGCATCGAAAGGCACGATCTTCCCTTTATCCTGTTCATTCCTGAATTTCGTGATGATTTGTAGCATATAGTTACGGATTTCCTGAGGACTGGGAAAATCCGTCACCTTATGCGGATTCAGAATCTTTGCTGCCTGGATTTCCCCACGAGCCATTAACCAGAGAGAGAAATGGTTTTTCCTGGCATGGTAAAGAAGTGATTCGTCAGGAATGGTTTGTAACTGCTTCTCAAATTCTTTCAGAGATTTGGCTATGGCTATCTGTTTTCCCTGTGTGTTCCTGTAAACAAAATTCCCAAACCCCAGGTAATGAGTGATAAAACTCCGGAAATCCTGGGAAAGATTATCGGAATTCTTGTTAATGAAAGTTGCCTTGAGTTCGAATGCTTTTTCCGCATTACTTTCATCGGAGGATTGGATTATCGTGGGTAGTTCCTTGGTATTTACCCTGGCATAATTTACCAGTTCAAATCCCGCAGTTTCCAATTGCTTCCCGTCTTTTTCAAACTTAACATCGGTAATGAGGCAAAGAAGATACTCCTTATATTTTTCGATGATCCTTACAGCCTCCTCATAACTTGATGCAAGCAGTATCTTTGGCCTTGCCCGCAGCTTAAGTACCTTATACAATTCATCCGTACTCACATCGTCTATGATCCTTTTGGTTTGTTCCAGGACGATGTTATACAGCATGGGAAGATACCGGGAATAATATTTGGGTGAATCCTCAACCAATAAGATCACCCTTACAAGCCCAATTTCCGTGTCATTCTCCACATTGATCTTGTCTTCAACCAGTTTTATCATGGCAAAAAACACCTGGGATTCTCCATTCCAGACAAAAACCTTATCTATATGTTTTGTAGCGGCTTTTGTATTGCTGACATACTCCAGGTCGCTGTTATTATTAAGAAGCAGAAAAACAGGGATATAAGGAAATTCTTTTTTTATGGTACAACTTAATCCAATGGGCGTGTGTTTATCGGCTCCCATCATAAGTATTACCATATCGAAATGACGGTTTCTAAGGTGTACCATGGCTTCTTCCATCGATGACACTCCGGTGATCCTGGGGATGGAGGTTAGATTGAGCGAATGGTATTCTCCCAGTACATGTTCTGAGAACCTTCCTTCTTTTTCTATGCTGTATGCATCATAAAGATTTGCCACCAGAAGTATCTCTCTTACCTTGAAAGGCATAAGGTCGTGATAAATATCGCGGTCGTAATTGCTTTTGTTCAGGAAGCGTTGCAGCAACCGGCGGCTATGACTTTGCTCTGAAAGGGATTCCTCAAACTCCGTGTAAAAATCCTTTCGCTTCCGTTGACCAATATACCTCGATCCGGCTTCACTGTTCAAATAACCGGTTATCAGCCCTGCCAGGTTATCGATCAGATGTCTCTCCTCCTTCAGGAAAGGACCTTCATCCAGATCCTGGAATTTCTTGGTGTAAAAGATTTCCAGAGTCCCTTTTTTCCCCTCTATTGTTTCGAACATCTGCTGCATAACCCAGGATGTTTCAAGGAAACCATTGGACTTGTATTCCTTCCCATCAAACCGGATTCTTGCGACAGTATACTCAGGATACTGCCAGGCCGGTGGCAGTAACTGGCATACCTGCTGGAGCGTTTCTTCAACAGGCTTTTTTTCTTTTAAAATCTGGGTTGTCTGGTTGATGGCAGCCAGTTCCTTCAACCTTTCAATGTTCTCGGCCCTTAGTCGCTGATAGGCGTGGTTAGGTTCATTAGTTTCTTTCATCCGGGCAGTGTTTTCAATGTTTGAAATTCAATTTATAAAATTACTATAAATATTTCAGGCCGGAATTTATTCCTTCTGACATTTTTTCAGATAAAAAGTGTAAACGATATAACATCTTTCAAAATATTTTAGCTAATATTGTCGACGTTTTGGCTATTCATTTATTAATTAATTATTTAAATAAACATTGAAGTTATGGCAAACAGTGCTTATGAAGCTTTAGTTAAAGAATTCATGGCAAAAATCATCGCCAAGAATCCTGCTGAGATCGAATTCCATCAGGCCGTGGAAGAGGTAGTCACCACCCTGGTTCCTTTCATCGAAGAAAATCCGAAATACAAGGCTGCAAAGATCCTTGAAAGGATTTGCGAACCTGAACGTGTAGTGCTCTTCCGTGTACCGTGGGTTGACGACAAAGGTGAAGTCCAGGTCAACAAAGGATACAGGATTGAGATGAACAGCGCTATTGGCCCTTACAAGGGTGGCTTGCGTTTCCATCCTACCGTAAACCTTGGCATCCTGAAATTCCTTGCTTTTGAGCAGGTATTCAAGAACAGCCTTACCACATTACCTATGGGTGGCGGTAAAGGCGGTTCAGATTTCGACCCGAAGGGAAAATCAGACAATGAAGTGATGCATTTCTGCCAAAGCTTCATGACAGAGCTTTTCCGTCATATCGGACCCAATACCGACGTTCCGGCCGGCGATATCGGCGTTGGCGGAAGAGAGATCGGGTTCCTGTTTGGTCAATACAAAAGACTGAGAAATGAATTCACCGGAGTTCTCACCGGTAAGGGAAGAGAATGGGGTGGATCTTTGATTCGTCCGGAAGCAACCGGTTACGGCGCTACCTATTTTGCTGAGGAAATGCTGAAAACCCGTGGCGATAGCATGAAAGGCAAGATCGTTGCCATCTCCGGCTCAGGAAATGTAGCCCAATACGCTACTGAAAAGGTTACCCAGATGGGCGGAAAGGTTGTAACCCTCTCCGATTCCAATGGATATATTTACGATCCCAAGGGTATTGATGCTGAAAAACTCGAATTCATTATGTACCTCAAAAACGTTAAACGCGGAAGGATCAAGGAATATGCCGACAAATACGGTGCAGAATACGTTGAGGGTAAACGCCCGTGGCACGTTAAATGCGATGTGGCCATGCCTTGCGCTACCCAGAATGAGGTCAATGGTGAAGAAGCCAAAATGCTGATCGCCAATGGTTGTTATGTTATTTCCGAAGGAGCCAACATGCCATCCACTCCGGAAGCCATTGAAGTCTATCAGAATGCCAAGATCCTTTACGGTCCTGGTAAAGCTGCCAATGCTGGTGGTGTTGCCGTTTCAGGCCTCGAAATGAGCCAGAACTCACTCCGCCTCTCCTGGACCCGCGAAGAGGTCGATGCCCGTCTCCATCAGATCATGAAAGATATTCACGCTACCTGTGAAAAATACGGCAGGGACGGTGATTATATCGACTACGTACAAGGAGCAAATATCGGCGGTTTTGTTAAAGTTGCCGACTCTATGATCGCTCAGGGCGTCGTATAAACAGAAAAACTATTGGAATACTCACAGGCTGCCCCGTTGGGGCAGCCTTTTTTTATTTCTCCCCCGGATCCAGCGGGATCATAAACAGAAAAGCATTGAAAAATGCATAAAATACTACCCCTGCCTGCCTAAGAAACATGGATTCAACCAGAATGTTAAACCCGATGATCAACAGAAATGAGAAATAAACGTATTGCTTCTTCCTTATGCTGTATATCCCAGGTAACAGCAATGATAATAATAATATAAGAAACCCGCCTATCCCCAATGCAAGAAATGTCTGTAAATATTCATTATGTGCATTCAGTTTCCTATCCCGGGCGTCATGAAAATCGATCGAATCATACAATGATACCAGTGCTTCCGTAACATCTCCGGTACCTAATCCGAAGAAAAAATGCTCATTGGCAAGTTCCATGGAGTGACGCCAGATCAAAATACGCTCCTCTGTTCCGTCACTTGTGCCCTCACCCGTCATTTGTTCCGTCGCTATCGCATCCCCTGTAACTCCAAAACGGGTAATGGAAAATGGAAACAACTTTAAAAGGACTGCAAACATCAATGAAATAACAAAGATCAGGCCTAAACCATATAGGTATTTCCTTCGAATGAATATTACATAGCTTATGTGCAGAAAAAATATCAGTATTAGAGTGATTATGCCTGCTTTGGAACTGAGCAGTATTACAAATCCGCTGTAAAACAGGATCAGAGTGATCATCACTGCTTTTTCCCATATTTTATACCTCCTTCTGTCTGGCGGAACCTGAAGAAAATAATTCAGCAATGCCACGGAAAAAACCATGAACATGGCCATATATCCGGGATGATGAAAATAGGACAGGTCGATGTAATAATAACTTCCCGGGTCACCCGTATCTGCATATTTCAGCAATGCCCTTCCGAGGCAAATTAATCCAGATATAAACGTGCCAGCTATCATGGAAACAAGAGGAATCAAACGCTTCTTCCCTTCCAGTGCCCTGTCATCCAGGGTGGCAAAAACCATCGGGAACACGAACATGGATAACTTAACCTGAACGGATGTCCACCCTTCCCGGGTATCGGAAGTATAAATCATGCCCGCGAGATAAGCCAGAAACAGCCCGGCAAAAAGCAAAGTATCCAATCGGTGATGTGAGACGAATACAGATCTGAACTTTTTGTTGAACCTTCCCTCCAGAAACCAGTTCAGGATGATAAGACCTATCAGATATGAGGAAATGATCCGGTTCAGTGGCAAGCTGAATGCAAGCACTGAAAATAGTATAAGATAGATCCGGTTGTGTAATTCCTGCTTAAACAATGAAACTTATTTAACTCGTCTATCAAAAGTAATCCTATTCAACAAAGATTCAAAGAAGACTGCCTTCCTTTTCTTTAATAAACTTGAAAAATTGTTCGGCTATGATACGGCGGTCGAATTTTTCAAGTACAAATTTCCTTCCGTTCCTGCCCATCTGCCTGCCCAGTTCTCTGTTATCAAGCAATGTCTTTACTGCAATAGCAAGTTGAGCAGAATTTTCCGGCTCAACAAATATCCCCGCTTTGCCCTCATCGATAAAAAGACGCTTTGCCTCCCCTTCAACACCCAGGATCAAAGGTCTTGCCATCGCCAGGCCCTCGAATATTTTTGAGGGTATTGCTCCAAGAAAAATGTCCAGTTTCTTCAGGGGTACGTACACTGCATCAACGGCAGCAAGCATTTCCGGGATCTCACTTTTGGATACGGAAGGGGGGAAAATAACATTCACCGGGGACTTCTCCGATGCCTCTGCTATCAGTTTTCCTTTTTCAGGCCCGCTGCCCAGGATCAGGAACCGGATATTCTTTTCATCCTGAAGCATCGCTGCTGCAGAAATCATGGTTGACAGTCCCTGGGCATAACCCAGTATCCCTGCATACATCACCACAAAATCATCATTACCCAGCCCAAGCATTTTACGACGATCCGAACCATCCAAAACGGGATCAAAACCTTCCGGATCAACTCCGTTGGGAAGCCAATAAGTAGTGACTTCAGGAAACCGTGCAGATATATTATCACATATGCCCATAGTCTGCCCGCTCACAATAAATGAATGCCGGTATAAAAACGCCTCCAGCCGGTATGATATTCCCAGGAAAAATCTGGAACGCACTATATTTAGCTTTTCTGCACTCTCCGGCCATAGGTCCGACACATTGAAGATCAGACGCGAACGTTTGAATACTTTCAACAGATAACCACTTATCCCTAAAAATAATGGGGGTGACTCAACAAGTATATAATCTTGCCTGCCTAACCTGAAAATCCCTGTTAACACTGAGGAAAACACAAATGAGAAGTAATTTAAAAGCCTGTGGAACACATTACGCCGCGGACTTACATAAATCCAGGAACGTAAAATTGCAATCCCATCATTTTTTTCACGGAATGTCCATTTCCCGCGGTAGGCGGAATGAATCTTCATCTGGGGATAATTCGGCAAAGCTGTTAAAACGGTAACCTCCACACCCAGAGCTGTCAATCGTTTTGCCAGGTCAGACAGCCGGTTCTGAGGGGCTCCAACCTCGGGCGGGTAATACTGGGTAAGTATAAGCAATTTCATAAACCTACCCTCCCGTTTCTATGCCTAAGGATGATATTGCCTTCGGATAATCAGTGAATACCATCCCCTGCGATATGATCCATTCCATAAACCATACATACCATTCCATCCAGGTACTGAATCCTTTGTTGAAATACCTGTCGTGAAATAACACAGTTAGATACCTGCATCCGGAAGCGTTTACTTCTTCAACCCGTTTGATGGTCAACTCTTTGGCCTTTCTGAGATTTGTATTCTGGAACCGGCTGTTGTGCTGGATGATGTACCCGTCCATAATATGCAAGGGAAACTCCCACATTCGGCCTATCATATATGGATCAGAAACGGCATATTCGGAGGAGTCGAAATCATAACCCACCGCTTCCAGATTTGATAAAGTGTCTTCATTTCTTCTCAGATAGTGCATTCGTATCCCAAAAGACTCCATTCCCGACAACTCATGAAAAACGTCATATTCTTCCTGTATCCCGGCAAGCGATTCAAAGCGGATTCCATGAACACCTGCCTGAAACCCCCTTTCCCGGATCCGGTTTATCCAGTATGCAGCCTTAACCCGTGGATAAACCAAGCCTTTGCCCTGGTTCACCCCGACAAAGAAAGTTGAGGGTATACCATGAATACCATTGAAATCCATGAGTTCCTCAAGATTCTGCCACTTATTCCTGAAAACATAGCCCATCCTGGAAAAAAACTCTGCCAATGAGATCTTTCCGCTTAACAACTCCACTTTCGAACGAATCAGAAACTTGGGAAGAATCATATCCCTGCAATGCTCTGCAACGGTAAGATGGTCAATATCGTGTGAAACAATAACGTGCATCAGAAGATATCCCTTTTAATAAACTTTAAAAAGATTTCAAGCGGCATGCTGGCACGGTTGATCGTGAGATACGGTGTAAGCCTGCCTCCAAAACCCCTGAAATAGCGCTCAATCCAGGGCACCATCGACCCCTCGAAGTCGAAGACAAGTCTGTTTATGGATTCCGCCTTTTCCACGGATTTCCAGATAGCCAGGGCACCTGCCCCTTTGTGCCGGTTTTGACTATCGTACCCACCCAAAAGGTAATACACCGTCTTACCATCAAAGATACAAAAGCATGTAGCCAGGGGCTTTCCATCCTGGAAGGCAACCATGGCAAAACTGTTGCCTTGTCCGGGAAAATTCCGGAGAATCCTTCCCAAATGCAGCTTATCCAGCGATTTGCTCTGCCTTTCGAAAGTATTCTGAACCAACGCTTCCACAACAGCCATATCGGAGACTTCCGTGACCTCAATTCCGTCTTTCACTGCCTTGCTGATATCGTTGCGCCTTTCCGGCATCATTTCACGGTAAGTCTCTTCCACCGGAACAGTGAGATCCAGCCTGTAAGTGTATCCTGGGACAACCTTAAACTTGTCCCATGTGAATGGCTGTGCATCAATAAAACCAACCGGCAAAGCAACCGACAACACCTGCCAGGGTAGCCTTTTCAGGAATGCAGCTACCGCGGTCAACATGTTCTTTTCTGCAGATTGCGCTTTGGCAGGATTGACGGACCTGTTTTCATAAAATAATCCAATATGGGGACTGAAAGGAGGGTTACGGTAAAAACTCAAAGCGGCCCGTCGTGCTTGATAAATCTGAAAACCGCCTGTCAACAAACCTCCTTTGTCGAAGATGCCGAAAACTTTTAAATTTCGTTGATCATAAATTTCCAGCCAGGCCCTGGTATTGAACACCGAGCCATGTTCCTCTGCAAGGCGGAAATAATCCTCCATGCCTCGACTATCAAGTAATCTGATTTCCATCTCTCAGTATTTTTCCATATAATTCCATCAGTTTATCCTGTTCTTTTTCCCAGGAGTAACTATCTGATACGGCTTTTCTGCCGGCTTCACCCAATTGTCTGGTCAATCCGGGATCTCCTGCAAGCCTGGCAATCTTTTCTGCAACATCACCGGGCGATTGGGGATCAGCAAAAAGGGCACAGGATCCAAAAATCTCTTTCCAGTATGGAAAATCCGACATAATCATCGGCAATCCGCATGCCATATATTCAAATGCTTTTACAGGAAGGCTTCGTAAAAAGTTCTGTGCAGGATACAAAGTGGCTATACCCACATCTGCCTGCTGCATCAACCCATATACCTCACTTATAGAAATCCAGCCGCGAAAATCCACATGCTGCCAGCCTGTTTCGGCCATACATTCTTTACGGTACGTCTCATCATCAAAATCTCCCAAAAGAAGCAGTTTCACTTTCCCTCCTATGACTTCCAGGGCTTTTATTATTTCTAATATCCCCCTGATCCTGGAAATACCTCCGGCATAAACCAGGGTAAATCCATTTTTTAACCATGAAACCCTGGCGGCACTCTCCATCAGTTGAAGAGAGGGAAAATTCCGTAGTATTATGGTTTTACGTGACGGGAAATGCACGGCAATATCTTCCGTTGCTGCCGCAATTCCATTGAAAAAGAGTGAGCTGAAACGTTCTGCAACAAAAATGAGGCGGGATGCAATCCATCGCCAAAGTCTTCCACGGATCCAGTTTTTATACAATACCTGTTTGGGCAGATCCTCATGAACATCGTAAACAACCTTTTTCCCGAATAGGCTTAAAAGCACTCCGACAGGCATAAGTTCAGGATCATGGAAATGATACAGATCCGCATGCAGTTTCATTGCTTCCCTGAAAACCATCCTCTGACCGGAGAAAAACCGGCGTATTCTGGTATTAAAATGAGGAAGGCTGATATGGGTTAACGCATTGTTGCCAGGCAGCATCCCCTCCGGGGCGATCAAAACGACCTCATAGCCATGCCGTACCAGCGAAAGGCATTCCTTATAGAAAATGCGTTCATCACTTGCCCTGTGAACCGTGGTTATATGGCATATCTTCTTCACCGGGAGAGTATCCTTTCATACAAATCAATAAACTTCCTTCGGTTGGCATCACGGGTTCCTTTATCTTCAATAATCTCCTTATTAATTGCAGCCGTCTTTTGTGGGTCCATCATAAGCGACTTTTCCAGGAAATTGCTATGCAAATCTGTTGCAATTATGCCATTGTATCCATCGATCACCCATTCATGATTTGCCGGAAGATTCGACAACACAGGAATACACCCCGATGCCATGGCCTCCAATAAGCTGATGGCCGTTGCATCCGATGAGGGAATGGATACAAAAATGCTCGCTTTTTCATAGAAGGCCGAGTTCGTCTCCCGGTTGAGCCATCCTGGAAAATCCACCAATTCCTCTATCCCAAGTTCTTTTGCCAGACTTTTCAAACTACCTGTTTCCTCCCCTTCCCCGGCCATTACCAGCTTCCATCCTGAAAAATAACCCCGGTCGAGAGATGATTTAAATGCTTTCAGGATCAGATCAAGATTGTAAAGTGGCTTATGCAAACGATTCGAATAAATGAGCTTCTCTTTGGGCAAACCCATCCGCTCAATGTTGATCCCGAAGTTTGCCAGGGTAATATCGAGGGATTGATTCCCGGCAAATTCCTGCATTTTTGCGGCTACATGATAAGAATCACAGGTTAAAGCATCCGCATGACCCAGGATATAGTTCAACATCCTGCGATAAAATATTCCTCTTCCCGGACTAACAAGCACATCGCTGCCCCAGGCTGTAACAATGACGGGAATTTTTAAGCCATGTACTGCCCTTAAAACTAACCAGGCCTCTGTGCCGGCTTGCTGCACATGAATGATGTCTGGCCGGAAACTTTCAACAAGCGATCGTATTCTTTTTATGTTTTTACCTATTCTCAGCGGATTGCGTAAAGAAAAGCCGGCATGCTTACGAGGAATATCTTCCAATGTTGCGTGATCACCATCGGTTATAAGAAGGATCTCATCGAAACCCTTCGATACCAGGTGGCAGAAATTACCAGTGTGCACAGTGCTACCTCCCACTATCAGCAACTTCCTCATGTTCTATTGATATTTGGTTCCTGGAAAAATAAAAATATGCAATGGCAAAAGCAAGTAACAACAGTATTCTGGGCTCACAAACCGGAGTGTTCATAAATGCAGTGATCAGAATCACCAGAATAAATAAAACTGCCGGACAATATTTCAGTAAACTGCCTTTTCCGAAATGCAGAATGGCAGGTAATACGATAAATCCCAGGTATAAAAGCAAACCGATAAAACCATACCTCCACGTCATAAGAATGTACTCGCTTTCTGAATATACACAATTATTGTAAAAATACTCTTTATAAGGTGCATGTCCAAATACCGGCTTTAGTTTGATCATGCCCCAGAGATGTTGCCAGGCTTCCAGCCTTCCTGTTACAGAACGCTCCGAAACGTCGCTCTCTATCACATTGGTAAGGTATTCCGTTGCCGGGAGCAACTCGTCGAATTTGAGGTTTTGCTTTTTGTCAATAAAAGCATTCTTTTCTTCAATAGTTGGCAATGCCTTGCTCTGAATATCGAAGTATTCAATTGCGTTTATCAATACAAAACCTATAATGAACATGGATAAAAGAAAGAATACCCGTTTGTAATTCAAGCGCCGGATGTAAATGTCCGCAATCATGATCGCAACGAATGCCAGCATACCGGTCCGGCTTTGTGTGAGCAGCAACCCTATGAAAGACAATAAAAAGACCAGATAATCATATTTCCGGATTTGGTTGCCCGGGGCAAAAATGGCTGCAAAAAATAAAAATACAATAGCATTATTGTTTGGATTATCCATGGTTCCAAGCATCCTTTTCGTGGCCGGCTCCCCAAGGCTGTTTTTCCCGAAGAAAAGCAAACGGACCTCGCTGGCATAAAAAGGCTCAATGATCCTGTTGAAATCAAACAAATTAAAATAATGCAAGAGGTTGAAAAGAAATATAAGCGGAAAAATCCAGCGTAATATTCGGATAGTTCCCGGACTACCTGCCACTAAACTAAAAAACCAGAAATACAAAAGATATTTTATAAGCTTGAAAATCTCAAAATAATCACGGTATTCTGCCAAACGACCGTTAATAGCAATAGTAAGAAAGATATAAGCAGCAAAAGCCAGGATATAAAAGGCATATGCATGAAAACGGAATCCTCTCCGGATAAATAAATATAAAGCGATAAGCGGCAGGAGCAGATCTTCAAGTCGAAAGGCGAACCATCCGGGAATAGGATTGGCAGATGGCAACAGGAAAATAGAAAACAATACTGTACCCAACAGGTAAGTATCCATTTTTAAATACTGATCTCCGGAAAGCTCATGAACAGATTGTTGCATATTTAATCCGAAATTTCCCGGAAAATTTGTCTGATCCTAGTTAAATCCCGGTTATTAAGCTTTGCATGAATATTCACAGGCAAATTTAATATTCTTTTCGAAATAGCTTCCCCTGTCGGACACACACCCTCAGAATAGCAGTAACGGTAACTCCCCGCAGGGTGCACAACATCATTAAACCACTCTCCCATTACATAACCTGCTTTCCGGAGTTTTTCCCGCAGAGTTTGCCTGGCATCCGCCGATATGTCTTCCGGTAAAACTATCGGATAACGCACAAAATCGTATTCCGGTTTGTAAAAAGTCTGTATACCCGCTATTTGGCCGAACGAAGCTTCATAAGACGTGCATATCTCCCTTTTAATCCGGGTGGTCTGTTCCAAATCTTTTAGTTGTAAATAACCCAGGTACGACAGGCAACCGGCCAGTCGAACCGGATATTTTCCCGGTCTTTCACCCTGCAATTCTTCTTCGGGAGTACTGAATATCAGCCCCATCCATCCGGCAATCCTGAATAAACCCCACTTATAACGAAGAGTTAATCTGTAAGAGGTCAGAAAGTGTATCTTGAGTGTAATGAAAATCCTGAACACATCCAAAGGCGAATAATCAAATACATCATGGTTGTAAAATTCTTCGAGTTTATCCCGGACCTCATCATTTTGCACAATGATATAACCTCCCATGCCGGTGGTCATGGGTTTGGAATATTCCAGGCTGAAAAAAGCCGCATCCCCCAGTAGCCCTACCCTTTCACCCTCACGGGTAACTGATGACATAGTATGCGCTGCATCCTCTATGATAAGAAGGTGAGGGAACTCCTTCCGTATTATGCCGGTATCTTCATAAGTAATGCCAAAGTTATGTGTGATAATGACGGCTCTTGTCCTGTCCGTAACCCTATCAAGGATTTCCTGCGTACTGATATTGAGGTGGCTTACTTCTATATCGGCATAAACAGCTTTCAATCCGGCATATTTTATAGCATTGGTTACAACAACACAAGTATATCCTGCAACAATAACCTCATCTCCGGGATTATATCGCATGGCTTTAAGAATTGAATACAATCCCATACGGGCAGCACCAAAAAGAAAAACCTGTTTCCCTTGTATACCAAATACTTCTGCAATTCTGTTCCGGAATTTTTCCCGGCTTTTCTCAGATCCGGGGAATGAAAGCATATGCAGGCAAAACATCACGAAATGTCTCCATGTTAATGAGTTGCACACGAAGGATGTCTTCTGCATGGCTTCAGTTTAAGGATTTTATTTTTTTTGCCGGAGATCCTGCATATATAAATCCGCTTTCCAGTTCACCGGATACCAGTGAATTTGCGCCTATTACAACACGATCCGGAATAATCGTCCCCGGTAAAACAGTACAATGTGCTCCTATGAAAACATTGGAACCTATAATGATATCGGAATCAACATAGTTTTCAGAAAACACTTTTCCTGCTCCTTCAGGACTGTTGGAATGACAGAAAAATGCACAGAATGGTCCTATTGCCACATCATTCCCAATTTCAATCCTGTTGTCAGCAATCAGAAAATAACAATACGGGGCGGCATGAGACCGGTTTCCCATAATAAAATAACCCGATTTATCAGGATAGATGGAAACATTCTTGTAGATCGTCGAATCCTCTCCCAGCATGATCCGGGATGCGTTCATCACATCGGTGCTATGATGTAAAACACTTCCTCTTCCGGTCTTAGCTCCCCTGCATCGGAGAATGAGGGTGTAAAGGCGGGTGCATATTCGCGAAAGGATATCCGGCATATTCCTACTCATAAGATTTTACAAATTTAACTCCAGAAATCCTGTAATACCAAAACATAGCAAAAATAAGCAGAAGACTGCATAGTATGCTCATCAGTCCGAAAGCAAGTTCATAATCGCCTGTGATACCTCCTACAACTAAAGCAACAACCTTTAAAACTACATCTGTAACGGAGATCAGGAATGCTCCGCGCTGACGGTTTACCACAATAGCAATACAGGTTACCGGCATTACCATGAAGTTCAGGAACAGCCAGGGCATCAGCAATTGGGCAATTTCACCGGCTGTCCGGTACTTTTCTGAAAAAACAAAGGAGAATATCTCCGGTGAAAACAGGAACAATACCAGGAAAACAGGTAATCCCAACAGGAAAAGGTTGCGATAGATGCGAACCAGCATCGGCCTTATATCCCCGCCTTCATGATAAGTGGATGAGGCTTTCTGATAAAATACCTGATACATGGAACTGCCTATTAGCCCTACAGGAGCTTTTAAAACCCTGTAGGCAAAACTATAGGAACCCAATACTACCTTCGAAAAGTAGTAAATGATGATGAATACTATCCCATGGTCCTGCAAAGTGTCAACAAAAGCATGTGGTGTATTGATCCTGGCAAAACTGGAATATTTAACCGCATTGAGCCTGATGGAATCGTATGAAAAATTCTTCCTCCAGTCGCGGGGATGAAGTATGGCATTCCAGGAAAGTACCAATGCAGCTATAAACTGACCTGTAAAAGATCCGCTGACCAATCCTGCAGGACCGGCACCGACTGCGCCTAATGACAGATTAACTGCCGACATACCAACGGATTGTGAAATCCGGCTGACCGAATTTCGGGTAAAAGTCTTATTGCGCGTCGACCAATAGTTAAAACTTTGATAAACACCCATAAAAAGTACCATCAACGGAACAAAGTATAACCATACCGACAACTCCGGAGCACTAAACAAACGAAGTATGTCATCATGGAAAATCAGAATCAGAACCAAACTAAAAACCGAAACCAAAACAGCGATCCCGATAGAAAGCATCAACACGTTCATTGCATCCCGCTGAGATTTCGGTAACATAATGGCCAGCTCATAACGTGCTGTGGACACAACACCTAACATCGAAGCAACCGACATAAAAAGGGCCAGAGTGGCAAAGTCTTCGGGATCATATAAGCGACTCAGGACGGGTGAAAGAAGAAGCGGAATGGCCTGAGCTATGGCCGTTCCCGTCATCAGGGTCATTACATTCCTGAAAAACTCTGATCTGAGCTGGCGCAATTCCATCTACCTTGGTTCTGTGACCGGAATGGGATTACGGTCAGTAAGCCCACGTAAATACGATGCCGACCTTAAAGCTTTGTCAAAAACAAAATATTGCAACAACACAAAATCCTGACCCTCATTCATAACAGCATAAAGCCTGTCGAGATCGAAAGGCACGAGTTGTAATCCTTCTGTGTCATCATAAACTTCACTGAATCCCTTTTTCCGGTATGTTATTATACTGTTGGTATCATTGTCAATATCTACTATGGTAAGGATATGTGCAGGCCTTGTATTGCGGATGGAGTCGATATAATCTTCGCTTAAAGAGTTCGTGAGTACTGCCTCGAAACGTAAATCCCCGAATGAAGACAGAAAATTCAGCATACGGAGAGTGTCGTAAGGAACTGATAAGCCTTTATCAGACAGATGCAGATTAAACTCATTATCCTGGGTCCGGTTTACTGTAAATGACTCTTCAGGGTTTTCCATAAATTCAAGAGAAACAGACTGCAGTCTCCTGAGAGGGGTATTAAAAACCGTATGATCCCTCCAATCGTCTTCATTGGTCGAGTACCTGGGTGCAACAAAACCACGGAAACTCGGGATGAAGACAACATAAGGATCGTCATAACCCTCCATATTCATGAATGTCCCCAGGTTATCCTGAGTTGCATCCCCAACATAATAAACCTTGGTAAGCCTTTCACGGGGGAAAAGATCCAGGATTCCAATAAGTGGCTTGATCTGGTATATCTCTACCTTAATAGCTGACGCCGATAAACGTGAAATCACGTTGTTGCGCGCTGCACGAGGAACCGGAGTCCTGACCTTCAATTCCCGCATGGTGCGAAGCATATCGTTCACCTGAAAAGAATGTGCCTTGTATTTTCCATTCAACATCCACATCCCATTTTCTTTTCTTTCCAGTAAAACAGTGTTGTTTTCCATATCAGCCAGGAAAATACGGGTAACGCTTGCCGTATCCTCAACGGCAAAAACAGCAGAACCGCTGTCAAGCGTGCTGTTCCTATCCGATAATACCAGAATTAATACAATAACAGCTAAAACAATAACTACAATAAAAATCCATTTTCCCTTACGCATAACATTTTATTAATTAATAAATACTCCCGCTTGCCCCGGCGCAAGCCGGGAACTTACTCCCCCTACTCACTTCACAACAAACTCAATAACAATATAACAATATAACCATATATTATCCAGCATACCTCCTCCTCCTCACCACATAAAATACAATCCCGGCAAGCACGATCACCACTACAGGTGTCAGAACATTAAATAACTGCCAGAAAAGTTTATTCTGGTTGGCACGGGTTATATCCAGCAATCTTAACTTAAGCTCTCTTGAACGAATAGATATGAGCCCCGGCCCATCCGTCAGGTAATTTAATGCATTAAGGATCAACTCCTTATTTCCGAATGTTTGGCGTGTATACTGATCATAACCCAATGGCAGAGGATATCCCTGTGAAAAATGAAACTGGTTCCTGATCACATCTCCATCCGAGATCACGATCATACCGGTTGGCTGACTCTTTTCCCGGAATCCGATTTCTTTACTGTTCAGAATGGTTGGAGGCATCCTGTTTTCATAAACCGATGAAAAACTCCCCTCAAGCAAAATTGCCAGGGGTACGGGCGGATGGCTGTATATCGCCGGGTCAGGTTCCTGCTGCAGGATATTAAGATTGATATATACCGGCGCATTCACTATCCTGGAATACGGTGAGGTCGTCAACAAAACTGTTTTCCTGATTCCCGGAATAGCAATGGTATCCATACTGCTGACAAATTCTGTTTTTATTGCATTCAGGTTTTTAACTACAGGATGCTCTGACATCGGAGTTATAACAGGAAGGTAATACCAATCAAAGAAATCGATCTGGGGCTGACCGGCCACGGAACCTACAGTAAGGGGAATGGGAAGGGCATTGAGATCCATCACCAGATCATAATTCAGTCTGACTCCATAGTTAAACAGCATATCTTCAAGGTTCAGGTCCTTGGAAATGGAAACCGTAGCACCGGATTTCTGCAGACTATCCATGGAACCAAGCATAGGATCGATAAGCCACAACACTTTACCTCCCCGCATTATATACTGATCGATGATAAACTTATCCTTTTCACTGAAAGCCGAATCGGGCTGGGCAATAATTATGGCTTTGAACTTATTGTAGAACCCTGTGGCAGCTGTATCAGAATAATTTCTTTCGGTCAAAGCACTGATTTTTCCATCGATCTCGACCCTTTCCACCTGATATTGGTCGGAAAGAGCACGCGTAATATCGGCAGTCTCCAGTTCTCCAAGTTCCCCATGGCCGGTGATAAAGGCAACCTTAGGCTTCATGGTGGCAGTGATATTTTTTACCGCGTTGGCAAGATTGAATTCGAGCTCCTGGATAGAATTATTTAAAACCTCCACCGGCGGTATGCCTAACTGGGATCTCAAAAGCTCAACAGGCATTTCATCTCCTCGGTATGAAACAATGGCACCGGGGAAAATGATCTGCTTCGACATACCGTCACCGGTACTCACCTGCAGGTCGGTTGGATTCAATCCCCTTTCTACTAAAAGGTTATATGTGCTATTTCGCTCTGATGGATCATCACTGGCCGAAGGATTGATGAAATCGTATTCAATAAAGTCGCTGTATGCCCTGAACTCATCCAGCATCTCTTTGGTCGAGTTTCGTAAACGCTTAAAACCTGCCGGGAAATCACCCTCCAGATAAACCTGGAAATAAACAATATCATCAAGTTCTCTGAGCAATTCCTTCGTGGCTGTCGACAAAGAATACCTTTTCTCAGAAGTGAGATCAAGCCGGAAAAAAATATAACTACCGGCAATATTCATCATCAGTATGATCAAAATACCGGAGATAAGCTCAAAAACATGGGTTTTTCTTATACTTTTCCTTTTATCCTGCATAGTTTCTTTTTACCTTCTAATTTCACATTATTTCCATTTTCTGCTTGCCAGGATGTATCTGGTAAGTAAAATAAACAACGTCACTATGCTTAAAAAATAAATCACATCACGGGAATCCACCACACCCCTGCTGATGGAAGAATAGTGCAAACTCATTCCCAGCGAACGGATAAGCAGACCGAAACCTCCAAACAAATCCAGTGACCAGATAAGCTCAAAACCAATATAGATAAAGCTACTGATTACAACTGCAATTATGAAAGCTGTGATTTGATTATCCGTAAGTGATGAAGCAAAAAGTCCGATGGCTGTAAATGACGCGCCTAAAAAGAGAAGCCCAAGATATGACCCCCACATTCCTCCCTGGTCGAGGTTTCCCGGAGGAAAACCCAGATGATAAACCGAGAAAAAATAAATCAGAGTGGGAAGCAACGCAATCACCACAAGAAATAATGCGGCCAGATACTTCGCTAAAATGATCTGAAGATCGGTAAGGGGTTGTGTAAACAATTGCTCAATAGTCCCGGTTTTTTTCTCCTCTGCTATCATTCTCATCGTTATAGCCGGAATTAGAAAAAGAAATACATAGGGAGCAATGGTAAATAATCCATCAATATTTGCATATCCATATACCAGGATATTCGAGTCGAGAGGGAACACCCAAAGAAATAATCCATTCACCAGAAGAAAAACTACAATGACTATATAGCCGGTCAACGAACTTAAAAAACTGCTTACTTCTTTCTTAAATAATGTCCACATGTTTTATTACTTAAATCTTAATGGATCAGAAAAATTCCACCCTTACGGATGAATCTATATTCAATCCCAGGAGCCCACCGGCATTACCACGGTTGAGCGCAATTTCCAGATGGCCATTAGAACCGAAAAGGGCTACAGGGAAACTGAAATTCACGTCGGAATAGGATTCGCTGATCTGGGGAATAACCTCTCCGCGTATCACTATTTTGCATTTCCTGCCTTTCCTGACCTTTTCAAACACTTCCCTGGTTATATTGGTTATAACATTTTCGTATCGGTCAATATAAATTGCCACTCCCTTGATTGCATCCGTTTCAATCACCGGATTAAAGAGGCTTCTCTCCAGAAGCCGGCCATGTATAGGCCCCAGTTCATCCATACTCTCTCCTTTGACAAGATGAACGGCGGTCTTAACAAAACGATCACGGGTTGGAAAAGTGAAATAATCGGAATCCTGCATCACCTGCAACTCCCTGCATTCATCCGGGACTTCATTGAAAATAAGACTGAAGATCCCGTTATCAGCCCCAATAAAAAAATGCCCCTTGTTCTTAATCACTACATGAGCCTGATTATCCGATTCTTCTGTATCCACACCCAGGATATGTACGGTCCCTTCCGGAAAATATTGCCATGCATTACGGAAAATATACGCCGCTTCCTTTATGTTAAATGGAGATACCTCATGTGAGATATCTACCACGTTAACCTCAGGCAAAAGCCTCAGGATCGCCCCCTTGACGCTTGCAAGGTAATGATCCTTCATCCCCCAGTCGCTTGTTAAAGTTATAACCGGCATATATTTCCACTCTCCGGACCTTTGCGGACCTTATAATTTGTTATACCTGATCTTGCTCCAACCGTATTAACCGGAACAATTAGAGTTTCAAAGGTAGTAATATTTTAATATGCGTATTGGGAAAGATTAACAAATAGTTGCAGGTTACAGGCTACAGGCTACAGGTTGCAAGCGACAACTCATCACTCATCACTCCTCATCACCCGCACCAACACTACCTGTAGCCTGTAACCTGATACCTGCAGCCTGTAACCTGATACCTGCAGCCTGTAACCTGCTACCTGCAGCCTGTAAACATAGAGCAGGTAACTTGATATTAATCATTCCCGATATTCATATAATTTATTTTAGCCTCCGGCTTTCATGTTTTTTATAATTTTACAATCATCAAAACTATCTATGATTCATAGAAAATCATGAGCGAAAAAACCATTTCACTGGAAGCTTATAATCCCCTGGATATTTACGGTGTGAATGATTCTAATCTGAATATCCTGAAAAAACTATTTCCCAAACTGAAAATCATTGCCAGGGGAGATGTTTTGAAAATCATGGGTGATGAAAATGAGTTGAACGAGTTTGCCCGTAAATTCTCGTGGTTATTGCTGAACTACGAAAAATTCGGCAGGATTACCGAAAACGAGCTTTATCAGATCATGGACAGCAGAGAAAACGATGAAAAAGCATTTTCAATGGAAGAAACCGGTGATAATGACATTCTGGTCCACGGGCGCGACGGACTCCTGGTCAGGGCCAGAACCCGCAACCAAAAGAAAATGGCAGTTTCCTCCGATAAAAATGACCTTATATTTGCCATCGGCCCTGCCGGCACCGGTAAAACCTATACGGCCGTTGCCCTCGCTGTCAGAGCACTGAAAAACAAACAGGTAAAAAGGATCATCCTCACCCGGCCTGCTGTTGAAGCCGGAGAAAACCTCGGCTTTTTGCCCGGAGACCTGAAAGATAAACTCGACCCTTACCTGCAACCTCTTTACGATGCCCTGCGCGATATGCTTCCTACACAAAGACTCCTCACCTATCTCGAAGACGGTACCATCGAAGTAGCTCCCCTCGCATTTATGAGAGGAAGAACCCTCGATCATGCGTTTGCTATCCTCGATGAAGCCCAAAACTCCACCGTCCCGCAACTTAAAATGTTCCTCACCCGAATGGGTCGCTCTGCAAAATTCATCGTCACCGGTGATGTAACTCAGGTCGACCTGCCCAGAAATCAAAAATCCGGACTCGTCCACGCTACAAACATCCTGAAAAACAAACCCGGAATCGACTTCATTTTCCTGGATGAATCGGATGTTATTCGTCATAAACTTGTAAGTCTGATTATAAAAGCGTATGAGTTCGAACAAGCTGATCCCGAAAAACAATAATTCATTATTTTTGTTCCTTCTTTAAAAATGATAGGTAAATGAAATCACTCACAGGAACAGATTTTCGCTTTCCCAAACAAAAAAACGTTTATAAAGGAAAGGTCAGGGATGTATATAACATCAACGATGAACTGCTCATCATGGTCGTCACCGACAGGATTTCGGCATTCGATGTCGTTCTGCCCAAAGGTATCCCATACAAGGGGCAAGTCCTCAACCAGATAGCAGCAAAATTCCTGGATGCTACTTCATCCATAGTACCAAACTGGATGCTCGCCACTCCCGATCCAATGGTTATGGCAGGACACTTCTGCGAACCTTACCCGGTGGAAATGATCATAAGGGGCTATCTTACCGGTAGCTCCTGGAGAACCTATAATAAAGGCAGCAGGGAAATATGTGGCGTTCCAATCCCCGATGGAATGAAAGAGCACCAGCGTTTTGATCATCCCATCGTTACGCCAACCACCAAAGCAAAGGAAGGTCATGATGAAGATATTTCAAAGGAAGAAATTATCAGCCAGGGACTTGTAAAACCAGGCGAATATGCTCTTCTCGAAGGCTATACCAGGAAACTGTTTGATAAAGGTAATGAAATAGCCGATAAACATGGCCTCATCCTTGTTGATACCAAATACGAGTTCGGAAAAGTCGGGAATACAATATACCTGATAGATGAAATCCATACTCCCGATTCTTCCCGGTATTTTTATAAAGACGGCTACCAGGAAAGATTTGAAAAAGGAGAAAATCAAAGACAGCTTTCCAAGGAATTCGTCAGGGAATGGCTTATGGAAAGAGGCTTCCAGGGCCAGACAGGCATGGAGGTTCCTTTTATGCCCGATGATTTCGTGGAATCGGTTTCAGAACGCTATATCGAACTGTTCGAGCATATTACCGGCGAACCATTTGTAAGGGCCGATATCAACCATGTGGCGGAACGCGTTGAACACAACATAAGGGAATTCCTGAAACAATACTTTTCATGACAGACAAGCAAGCTGCGTTTATCCCCTTCAGCCCACCCAGGGTTGACCAGAAAACCATAGATGAGATCATTGACACCCTTCATTCAGGATGGATCACAACCGGTCCGAAAACCAAGCTTTTTGAAAAAAAATTAACAGAATACGGAGGGCACAAAGCCACTCTTTGTACCAGCTCTGCTTCTGCAGGCCTGGAACTTATGCTCCGTTGGTTTGGAGTAGGACCTGGGGATGAAGTTATCATTCCTGCATACACCTACTCCGCAACCGCCAACGTGGTGGTACATTGTGGCGCAAAACCGGTGATGGCAGATATTGGAAGCGATTTTAACATTACCTTAGGAAATATTCGCAAGGCCATTACCCCACAAACCAAGGTTGTTATGCCCGTCGACCTGGCAGGATTCCCATGCGACTACGACGGTATCAATGCCCTGGTTCAGGAAAATTCTATCAGGAAACTTTTCACACCGGTCAACACGGTCCAGGAAAAACTCGGAAGAATACTGGTCCTCTCCGATGCCGCCCATTCCGTTGGGGCTGTTTATAAAGGAAAGAAAACCGGAAGCCTGACTGATATCAGCGTTTATTCCTTCCATGCCGTCAAAAATCTTACCACCGCTGAAGGTGGGGCCGTATGCCTGAACCTTCCCGAACCCTTTAATAACGAGGAGGAATACAAGTATTTGTGCATCAAAAGTCTTCATGGCCAAACAAAGGATGCATTAGCCAAAGCTCAGATAGGAAACTGGAAGTATGATATCATTGAAGCCGGCTATAAATACAACATGACCGACATCCAGGCATCCATGGGTTTGGTGGAACTGGAAAGGTACGATAACGATATGCTGCCTCGGCGTAAACAAATATTCGATGCATATCGTGACCGCCTCTCAAAGTATCCCTGGGCGGAAATCCCTGTCTATGAAACCCCGGAAAGGCAATCGTCTTATCACGTCTTTCTTCTGCGGATAAAAAACATAACAGAAGAAACCAGAGATAAGATCATTCAGGCAATCTTCTCCCGTAATGTCTCTGTCAATGTGCATTTCATACCCCTTCCATTGCTCAGCTTTTACAGGAATAACGGATATAGAATCAATGATTATCCTGTCTCTTACGATTCCTTTTCACGCGAAATCAGCCTCCCGGTTTATTATGACCTCAACGACCAACAGGTTAATACCGTGCTGAACGCAGTGATCGCATCGGTGGAAGAAAACGTTCATGGATGATGAAAAGGATTTTCGATACCATAATATCCCTGCTTGCTCTTATTTTACTTATTCCGCTTTTTCTCTTCCTTATCATATGGATTATCATCGACTCCCATGGCGGTTTCTTTTATGTGCAAAAACGGGTTGGCAAATCAGGAAAGGATTTCGGACTCCTTAAGTTCAGGACCATGTATACTGGTTCCGACAGCAAAGGATTGCTTACCGTAGGAATGGAAGATCCACGCATCACAAAACCCGGGAAGATTCTCAGAAAATATAAGATGGATGAACTCCCCCAACTTTTAAACGTGATTGCCGGTCAGATGAGCATCGTTGGACCAAGACCGGAAGTCAGAAAATATGTTGAATTGTATAACGATGATCAGAAAAAAGTCCTTGAAGTCAGGCCCGGACTTACCGATTACGCCTCGTTGATGTATATGAATGAAAATGAAATCCTGGGAAGCAGTCCTGACCCCGAATATGCTTATATCCACGAAATCATGCCTGCCAAACTTGAACTCAACCTGAAATATATCCGGGAAAAAAGCTTCACAACCGACCTGAGAATTATTATAAAGACCATTCGGGGAATAATATCTTCAAAACCAGACTAATCCAAAGCCATTAGCAACCTTGTAAGCTCTAAAGCTTTTTCAGGATTACCGCTATTTTTATACTGATTGGCCAATTCTTCCATCATCCGGCGGATAATTACTTTATTGCGGCAACCAACATAATATCTTACCTGGTCTTTTAATGTCATTTGCTTTATATACAACTCTATTTCATTCCTGGTAAATAATGCTCCCTTGTTAAACGGATTTATATAAAATATCACTTTACGGTCTTCTTCCAAACTATTTTCTCTCAGGTTGCCCTCAAGGTATGCCAGGACAAAATGACGCGGCAGGTCTACTCCGTAAACAGGCATCCCAAGACTCTGGGCAATAATAATATAAAGCGCGCCAAGAGATATCGGATTGCCTTTTTTTGACTCCAGCATGACATTAAGATAATAGTTCTCCGGAGCATTGATGTTCAGCTTGTTTCCTGTAAAACCACAGATATCGTAAAGAATATGGTTCATAACTTTCACCTTCTCCAAAGCGGTAAGGTTCTGGTTCAACTCCAGCCAGACATCCTGGCTGATACGACCTATATGCCGCATGATGTTTTCGGCATTCAGGTCCGGATACTGAAATTTTGATATAAGTATATATCCCTTTAAAAGATCATTTCCTCCCTGCTGCGCCCATATACCCAATTCTGCATAAAGATTATCAAGCTGTATCGTGTGTATGATGCCTTCAATCCTCTCCTGGATCAGACCATCAAATGAGCTTTCCCACGCTCCCTCAAGCAATGGAATGGCATCAAGACCGTAACAGAATATCTTGTCGCGGATACGTGAATAAATATCCGTGTCCGGCTCATCCAGTAAACGGATTAAAGCCATTAATTCCTTATTTTTATTATCTTCGTGAACCATGCATGGATTGATGACCTAAAATTAATAAAACAATCAGCCTGAAAAATTATTTTCAAAACATACCAGGACAAGTTATAAACACATGGGTACTCCCTTTTGTTTGCCGCATAAAACCAGTGTTTATAGCAATTATAATTCTGGTGGCTTTGTTGTTTTCCTGTTGGAACTCTGAAAAACAACCTGTCCGCTACCGCATAAATCCTGCCAAAATTGTTACCAGGAAAAACCTGACAGAAACCCAGAAAACATTCCTGGCAGATTTCCTCCCGGAAATTTATTACGAAAATGAACTCATCCTCCTCGATAGAAAAGATGTGGAAAACTACCTTTTAAAAATCAGAAAGAATAAAAGATTAAAAGGAAAAGAAAAACATAACCTTAACAGGATCTTGCTGGATTACAGAATGAAAAGAATTCCCTGGGATACATTGACCGACACTTCCAGAATAATTAAGCGTATCGACAGCCTGATGTACCGGGTGGATATTATACCTGTCCGGTTGACAATGGCTCAGGCCATTATCGAATCGGGCTGGGGAAATTCACGGTTTGCCAAAGATGGGAATAATTATTTCGGAATCCATTGCTTCTCACCGGGATGTGGTATGAAACCCGGAAATCACTCAGGAAACCGGTTTGAAGTTATGACTTTCCCCTCCAGAACAGCTTCAATACAGTACTACTTCCGTACATTAAATACCGGTTACGCTTATGAAGGATTGCGAAAAATCCGGGCAAACCTGAGAAAGGAAGGCAAAAATCCGGATCCCTTCCTGCTGATGACGGGGTTGGATAGTTATTCCCAAATCGGGGATAGTTACGATCGTCTTATTACCAAAATTATTCAGGATTACCTGCCGCAGGATATACCTTCGCTACTTGAACCTATCGACTAATGCCACTACAATCCTTCTAACAATCCCAGACAGCTTTCAATCATGCGTTTAATAACTTTCTCCGGATCTTCAATATAAACCCCTGTATTTCGGTTCGCCAGTACGGAGCAGACAGTCACCGCTTCGTGTCCCATCAACCCGGCCAGAGCATATAGGGCGGATGATTCCATCTCCATGTTCAGAACATTTATTCCTTTGTAGCTATAGGAACCGAGAATTTCGAGAAGATTTTTACAGTAGGGTTCAATCATCAGGTTTCTTCCCTGGGGAGCATAAAAACCCGGTGCAGTAATTGTAGTACCCAAAATTCCAGCTGGTTTTAACAATGAAATCAAGGTTTCTGAACCTTCAACCAGATAAGGATGCACGCTGGGTAATGAATGTTCAAAAAGCCTGTCCAGTTCAGGATCTTTTAAGGATACATTCTCACGATAGAAGAATATCAGATTGTCGAGACCAATGGAATAACGGCTGATCACAGCTGTACCTAAAGGGATTGAAGGAACTATCCCACCTGAGGTTCCCAGACGTATCAGCTTCAGCGAAACCGGATCCTGCCTCCTCTTACCCGAGGAAAGGTCAGCATTGAATAAAATATCCAGTTCATTGACAACAATATCAATATTATCGGTACCTATACCCGTTGAGATTACCGAAATCCTTTTATCTCCAATCCATCCTGTATGAGTCAGGAATTCACGCTTCTCCACTATGGTTTCAACCCTGTCAAACATAGAGGACACCACGGCAACGCGTCCCGGATCACCAACCAGCAGAATGGTTTCGGCGGCCTGATCTCTTACAAGACCCAAATGATAAACACTTCCATCAGGATTAAGAATCAATTCCGAAGCAGTATAATTTTTCGGCATAAAATAATATCTTTGCAAACAGGCAAATTTACACATTATGAAGCGTAATTTTAACTCCATCCTGGTAGCAACCGATTTCTCGGAAAAATCGCTGGCAGCTCTCGAAGAATCATATAACCTGGCCAAACTGACCCGGTTGAAGATCACCTTGATCCATGTGATAAGAGATTCCGGCCAGTCATTGCTTTCTGTTTTCGAATCCGATAATTCCAGGAAACTGCAAAAGGAATACGAAGATCAGATCAGAGCAGAACTCATCCGGGTTGCGGAAGATGCCTCAAAAAAAAGCGGAGTCCCGGTTAATGCGGTTATCTCAAGAGGCAAAGAATACGATAAGATACTGAAATCCGCAAAACTCCTCGAATCAAAATTCATCGTGATGGGATTAAATGCCGAGCCTTTTGCAGTCAACAAAGATTATATCGGCAGCATCACCTCCAAAGTGATCCGGAACGCAACCTGCCCCGTGATCACCGTTAACAACAAACATACTTTCGATGGTTGCCGCAGCATCCTGTTGCCCCTCGACCTGACCCAGGAAACAAGACAAAAAGTGACAAACGCGATCGAACTCGCTAAACTCTTTGGTTCCAGGATCAAAGTAATGTCAGTACTTACATCTCCTCACGATAAAGAAGAAACCAACCGCCTGGAGATTCAGATGAACCAGGTGAAAAGATTTATTGAAGATAGTAATATCCCGGTCACAGCCGAACTGGTTGAAAAATCCCCCGATGCCAATTCACCCGCACCCGTTATTCTTAAATATGCGGAAGAACAGGGAGATATAGACCTGATCATGATCATGACCCAGAAGGAATCCGGTTTGATCGAGTATTTTATTGGTTCCTCCGCCCAGGATATCATTTCCCGCTCTAAGGTACCGGTTATGTCGATAATCCCTCAACAACTCGGGTTTATTTCCATCTTTTCATAATGATTTCGGAAATCATCAACATCGGTGATGAACTCCTGATTGGTCAGGTGATCAATACCAATGCTTCCTGGTTGGGTGAACAACTTAATCTGGCAGGTATACGTGTGGAAAAAATGACCGTTGTGGCCGATAACCATCAGGCTATCATGCAATCACTCAAAGATGCAGCCGCCGGCAATGCCGAAATTATCCTGATCACAGGTGGATTGGGCCCTACCCGTGACGACATTACCAAAAAGGTGCTTTGTGAGTTTTTTGATACACGTCTGGTTTATCATGAAGATACCATGCAAAACATCGTCAACCTGTTTGCCGGAAGGTTCCTGAAAATCAGGGAAAGTAACAGGCAGCAGGCTGAAATCCCTGAAAATTGCATACCTCTGCCCAATTATAATGGTACCGCACCGGGAATGTGGTTCGAAAAAGATGGTAAAATATTTGTTTCCATGCCCGGCGTTCCTTTCGAAATGAAACCCATCGTCCTCGAACAGGTTATTCCCCGCCTGGCTGAAAGACCGGGTATCTCGGTGATCATCCACAAGACGATCCTGACCCAGGGTATGGGAGAATCAATGATCGCGGAAAAGATTGTATCCTGGGAAGACAGGTTGCCGGAACATATGAAGCTGGCCTACCTCCCCCAGCCTGGAATAGTGAGATTGAGGATATCTGCAGCCGGAGATGATAAAGTCATCCTGGAAAAAGAAGTTGAAGAACAGGTAGAAAAACTTAAACATTTTATTCCGGATATAATCTTTGGGTACGGACAGGATACACTTGAATCGGTTACCGGAAACCTATTGAAGGAGAAAGGTTTCACCCTATCATCCGCTGAAAGCTGCACAGGTGGATATATTGCCCATCTGATCACCAGCGTCCCCGGCAGCTCTGCCTACTTTAAAGGATCAATCATAGCCTATTCCAATGAGATCAAAACCTCAGAACTCGGGGTTCCTGAAGATGTGTTATTGAATTATGGAGCTGTAAGTCAGGAAACAGTGTTAATTATGGCTTCTAATATCAGGAAAAAGTTACGCACCGACTTTGCCATTGCTGTATCAGGTATTGCAGGTCCCGATGGGGGAACCCCATCCAAACCGGTAGGGACAACCTGGATCGCCGTGGCAGGTCCTGCAGGAGAAACATCCCGGCATTTCCTGATGGGAGAAAACCGAGAACGAAATATCCGAAAAGCTGCTCTGGCAGCCCTCGATATGCTGAGAAAAGAGATACTGAAATCCTGATGTTATCGACTATGAACAAGCCTGATGGTAGTTTCCTCCTTCCTGTCACCATCATCACTCACCATCCTTAGAAGGTAAATGCCCGCTGCCAGGTCACACGGATAATCCCTTCCTTGCTGAAAATAAATATCATGGATCCCCGGAATTAGCTTTATTGATGATTTGGATGCAATGATTTTACCCTGGAGATCATGCAGACATAACTCAGTGTTTTGCTCATGGTTTACCTCGATTCTTAAACAAATCTTGTCACGGAAAGGATTGGGATAGGGCATCAAAGTATTTAAATCATCTGCCGCCGGCAATGATGTCAATATGCTTTTTATTAGCTCGATACCTTCTCCGGTTCCCAGGTTTCTTGAATACAGCTTATCTATATGATTATTCCAATGTTCATGTACGCCCATACTTGCAATGTAAATCCCATCGCCATCGGGGTCGTAAAGTATCCCTTCTGCCCAGTTGGCCGAATCGGCAGCCTGGTGCAGATAATCATCCGTTCCTTCCATGTGGGCATACAGATCAAACTCCGCCTGCACAAAATCAAGACATACACTTTCTATGGCAACATGATCCTGCGAAACAAACAGTGACGAGGGATAATCCCCCAGAAAAGGATCCATCTCCCAGGGTGCAGGATCACTCACCGGAAATTCTCCACCCCATAAACCGTCAACCACAAACAACATTGTCTTCTCCCCCAAGTCCTTATGCTGCATGAGGTCCACCAGGTTCCTGTATTTCCCGTACCCCAGGTTTTCAAAACCATTAACAGTCGGGCTGGGTAACGAGTAATGCAGATGCATGGCCATGTCGCGGCAAATCGATCCGAAATGGTTCTTGGCACAAAAAGTCACCCCTGCACAATCGTGCTGCTTCAAACAACCGATATTTATCATGTATGAGGCATTAATATAGCATTGAGGCAACATATCCGTTTGAGTGCCATCACTGTAAAACATAGCCGGTTCCGGTGTGGGCTGGATCAACTCCCGCCCAAGCGTCCCCTGCCAGTCTACATAGTGTACATCAGGAAAGGCAGTGTGACACATATCCCAGTAATGATCAAAGAAAAGCCGGATAGGATCTCCTACATATATGTCCGATTGCTCAACACCTGCTACATTGACCAACAAATCCAAAAGACTCAGGATCAAATGAGGAGAGGTGTCGATCATCCCGATCTCGCTTATCTTTTCATAGGACTGTGTGTTCACACAACCCCAGCCTCCGCTGCATATATTTACCTTTACCATGATCTTCTCACCGGCAGTATATCCATGGTCCCCGATGCCCAACCGGCGGTTGTGAAAGCGGAAAAGCGAATCCAATGCCGCTCCATCATCCTGGGCTCCCGATAGTTTTTGTATGGCATCGGAAAGCATGATATCCACTTCCTCCTGGTTGGTATTTTCGTCCTGCCACCAATAATCCCCTGGCCCATTGGTGCAGTTCTCATTCGTAGCCATGGGATTCCATACCCATACTACCCTGCCCGGATAATATCCACGGGCAATGCCCATAGGAATATTAGGATTTTCAATCCCTCGGATATATGATTTTCCGGCACTGATCTGGTTAAATGGTTGAAAAATCCATATAAAAGATGCAAAAATGAAACCCAGTACCAAAAGGTTCTTTCTCACTGGATACCCTTCCTGAATACCCCTTCTGAACGAAACCAGCAAACCTATGGAAGCCAGAAACCCTGAGACATAGGTCACGAAAGCCGCTGCAAATGGAGCAGCCGCCTGCACACAAGGATAGGAGGCACGGCTGGGCTTGGGAACTACCCGGATAATATACCAGATAGTTGATAAAATACCCAACAGAAAAAAACCGTAACGCCATTTTTTAGAAAGGAACCATGATTTTTCTTTTTGAAATCGTAGTTCCCCGGGAAAAGTTAATTTAGGGAACATGGCCATTGTGTTAAATGTGTTGATTTGTAAAAATAAGAATAATACTCCGTCTTATGATAATTTAATTACGAAATGTGCTTGAATAATTGAAAAAAAATACCGTTCTTTGCACTCCATTTTTCACGACGAATTATTTAAAGCTAAGAAAATGTCACGGATTTGCGAAATAACAGGTAAGAAAGCCATTGTAGGAAACAAGGTTTCACATTCCAATATTAAAACCAAGAGAAGGTTCAACCCTAATCTCCAGGTAAAGAAGTTTTATATCCCCGAAGAAGACAGATGGATCACCCTGAAAGTTTCTGCTGCCGGTATCCGTTTCATCAATAAAGTCGGGATTACTTCCGCTCTTAAGGAAGCAAGGGAAAAAGGATTTCTTACAAGATAATAAGGTACTTAATGATAATCTCAGTGCTGTTACCCAAAAAGTAACAGCATTTTTTTTATCTGCAAACCGCTGTTATTAACCAAAAATAATTACGGGATGAGTTCGTTTAAAATCTTTGGATAACTTTACCGTTTCAATCATTACCTGCGGATGCCGTACATCAGAAAAATAAATTTGCTACTACTTTTTATCCTTTTGTTTTCCGAAGCATTTTCACAGGAAGTCAAACGAAACCACGATCTCGTGCAATTTACCGGGGTCATCCTCACTGCCGACAGCCTTCACCCCATTCCTTTTGCTCATGTTATTGTTACCCGTGGCTATCGGGGTACTGTAAGCGATTATAACGGATATTTCTCGTTTGTTGCCAGGAAAAACGATACCATCGAGTTTTCAGCCATCGGATTTAAAGATGAGTTCTTTGTCATCCCGGATACCATCAGCGACCATCGTTATTCTATTATCCAGGTTATGGCCACCGATACTATATACCTATCAGAAACAGTGATTTATCCCTGGCCAACCAAGGAAGCATTCAAAGAGGCCTTCCTGTCGCTCGAAATTCCGGATGACGACCTCGAAATAGCCAGGCAAAACCTGGATAAAGATAATATTTACATCCGTCTGGATAATATGAGAACCGACGGCAGTGTTACCTATAAATATACACTGAACAATTACGTGGATAAGCTTTATTATAACGGTCAAACCCAACCCATTACCATCCTGAACCCCTTTGCTTGGGCGGAATTTATCAAGGCTTGGAAAGATGGGAAATTCAAAAGGAAGAATTAGGATGATGATGGGAAAATACATTGTTTCACTGGTTTTGTTAATGACAATAGGATTGAGCTTGTTTTCCCAGGAAAATGCCATCCTTACCGGCAGGATCTCCAATGAAAAGGGTAATCCCGTTGAATTCGCAAATATATCCCTGATGGGATTTCCAGGGGGAACTACAACAGACTCCAAAGGAAGGTTTAAGCTGGCAGTCCCGGCCAACACCAAACTTACCCTCGTAATTTCTTTTATCGGTTATAAAACTGTTTCATACAATATTGAGCTGCCTTCAGGCCATACCGAGGAAATCAACGTGATCATGCAACAAACAGCCACGGAATTACCCGATGTGGAGGTGGTCGATAAGCAGATCCGGAATACCAACCTCATCCGGCTGGATCCGAGAATAGCCACCAAGATCCCAACCATGACGGGAGGCATCGAAGAAATGATCAAAACATTACCCGGTGTTTCTTCCACCAATGAACTAAGCTCACAGTATTCTGTGAGGGGAGGCAATTACGATGAAAACCTGGTCTATGTCAATGGCATTGAGATCTACAGGCCATTCCTCATCCGGGCCGGACAGCAGGAAGGCCTGAGTTTTGTCAATTCTGCCCTGGTGTCTTCCATACTTTTTTCGGCCGGTGGCTTTGAAGCTAAATATGGCGACAAAATGTCGTCTGTCCTAGATATACAGTATAAAAAACCAACGTCCTACGCCGGATCTGTCCAATTAAGCATGCTGGGAGCCCAGGTCCATGCCGAAGGTGCTCCCGCCGGAGGAAAGCTCGGATTCCTTATCGGAGCCAGATACCAAACCAACCAGTACTTCCTGAAAGGACTGCAAACAGAAGGCGATTACAAACCCCGCTTTGGTGATGTGCAGGCACTGATCAGCTATAAACTGAACCCTAAATGGGAATTATCGCTCCTCGGTAACTATTCCATTAACTCTTACCAGGTTGTACCCAGTAACCGTGAAACCAACTTCGGTACTATTAACGAAGCTTACAGACTGAATATCTATTTCGAGGGCCAGGAAATTGACCGCTTTGAAACCATGATGGGAGCCCTTGCCGCTGATTATCAAGCCAATGAAAACCTGCAGCTAAAGTTTATCACATCCTTTTTCCAGACCTGGGAAAGCGAAACATACGATATCCTAGGGCAATACTGGATAGGAAGACTTGAAACCGATGCAGGGAGCGAACAGTTCGGAGATGTTGTTGAAGCCCAGGGAGTAGGCTCCTACCTTGATCATGCCAGAAATTATCTGGAAGCATCTGTTTTTAATCTGGAACATAAAGGGAACTATACAATCAACAATAAATATCTGCAATGGGGGCTGAAATATCAGCGTGAAATGGTTAGCGATCAACTTAACGAATGGGAAATGGTTGATTCGGCAGGGTTCTCCATCCCTACCCCCTCACCTTCAGTGGGCTCGCCTGATCCTTATAATCCGGAACTTAACCTCTTTTATGCCCTGCGGTCAGACGATATCAACTTATCCTCAAACCGCTATATGGGCTTTGCACAAAATACCTGGAACTTCATCCTGAACAATGAGTCTAACCTTTTTATCACCGCAGGTTTACGTTTTAATTACTGGGACTTGAACCGCCAGTTCCTTGCAAGCCCCAGGGTCTCTATAGCTTATAAACCATTCTGGAAAAGGGATTTCGTTTTCCGCTTTGCTAGCGGTTATTACTATCAACCGCCCTTTTATCGCGAACTCCGCGATCCCGGTGGGAATATAAACCGCAACATCAAAGCACAAAAATCCATCCACTTCGTCGGAGGTATGGATATAAACTTCCTGGCCTGGCAGAGACCTTTTAAGTTCACTGCCGAAGCATATTATAAATATCTCGACGATCTTATCCCCTATGAAGTGGATAACGTAAGAATACGGTACAGCGCAAAAAATAACGCCCATGGCTATGCCTATGGTCTGGATTTCAAGATCAACGGCGAATTCATCAAGGGAGTGGAATCCTGGGCCAGCCTTTCCCTGCTGAAAACTATGGAAGATATCGAAGACGATTACTACTATGAATATTACAACGCGAAAGGAATTAAAATTATCCCGGGCTATACTGCCGACCAGGTCGTGACCGACAGCGTGAGAACCGAACCAGGATATATTCCCAGACCAACAGACCAACGCCTGAATTTCGCATTGTTTTTTCAGGATTACCTGCCCAGAAATCCCTCCTGGTCAATGTATATCAAATTATTGTTCGGAACCGGCCTGCCCTTTGGTCCTCCAAACAATAACAAATATTCCGACACGCTTAGATACCCGTCCTACAAAAGAGTAGATATTGGGTTTGCCAAACAAATCATCGGAGAAAACACCAAATTCAATCCCAAAAATCCTTTCCGCTTTTTCAAATCCTTATGGGTTAGCCTGGAAGTGTTCAATCTCTTCCAGATCAGGAATACTATATCCTATTTGTGGGTAAAAGATGTGAGCGGTAGACAGTATGCCGTCCCGAATTACCTAACCCCACGGCAGATAAATCTGAAAATTGTAGCAGATTTCTAATGAAATTTTGCTAACTCCCCTTCTTCGGATCGAAAAAATCAAATCCATTGAACAAAACAAAATCTCTCTTGTTAAATAGATTGAATTTAAATTATAAACCAGATTAATTAAAAAAGATATTATTAT